>NZ_BAAAMU010000009.1:142196-156331 GCF_039529435.1 Nonomuraea maheshkhaliensis | reverse complement strand
CCCGCCACCGAAGCCGCCTAAGATCCACCCACGGCACCTACCTCGTCGAGCCTTTTACACCGCTCCGAGGACGCGACCGAACGCTGGTGACTGCTGCGATGAAGGCCACGACGACGAGCAGCAAGAAGGTGACGCCGGCCACGGCGACCTTCACCTGCTCTCCTCCTCTTCCGGGAGCAGGCTGTCATAGGAACCGGTGGCGGGTTGTTCAGAATTTCGGCCGAGCGTGAGGTGAGGCCAGGCGTTGAGGAGTTCGGCCAGCCGCATTGCGCGACCGTCGCCCGGTATTCCACGTCATACGTCCGTGTCGAGGCCCTGCGCTCGGCCCGCACGCTGCGCGTGCGGCCTGGGGGCCGTTCTCGCGCGCGCCCGTGCTCGGGCCGCTGAATCATGAAGGCCGGAGACCCATGCATGAGTCTCCTCGAACTTGACCGGGGAGGTCATCTGCACCGGAGCCCCACTCACAGCTGGACATGCCGCTGAGAAGCAGGTCTGGGGCCGTGGACCTTGCAGCTCGTTCGGTCTCGACCCCAGGGAATCCCTAACTAACTTCGAAGACCCAACAACATGGCCATGGCGACAATAATCATGAGAATCACTACGAAGACGACGACGGATCCGGGCCCGACGGTCTGGGCAGGCTCAGGTAGTCCCTCATCAGGAGGAGTGGCAAAGTCTTGACCCGATTCCCCAGGCCGAGCCCCACGCCAGGACTCCTTCATAAGCATCAAATCTGTCTCCAGGACCTCGGCACCCTTATGCCCTCGTTCAACGACCCTTGTCTCGAGTACCGCGCCCGCCTGGCGGCGCAATCCCTGCTCCACCGTAGCCGCTGAGGGCCTCTCCTCAGGGGTGCGATTCAGGCACGCCAGGATTAAGGAGTGCAGCGGCTCGGTGAACATCCCCAGATCAGGCAGCTGCCGATACTTGGCAATTGTGAAAGCGGGCGGCACTTGGCGACTGTTGGGAAATGCCACATCGCCGGTGGCGGCGAAGTGCATCATCAGTGCCCAACTGAACATGTCCGAATGAGTGCCGAGACCCCGACCATCCAACTGCTCGGGAGACATGAACGCAGTCGAACCCCAATGTGCGCTGGTTGTTGTGACTGAGCCCGAGTCCTTAGCGATGCCGAAGTCAATCACGCATGGGCCGTCCTGACCAAGGATGATGTTGCCCGGTTTGAGGTCTCGATGGATGAGCTCCGCCTCATGGATGGCCACCAGCGCGACAACCGTGTTGAGCGCCAACCTCTCCAGAGCGCCGCCGATACGCGGCCCTTGCTCGCGCACCGCCTGAGCCAGAGTCGGACCTTCGATGTACTCGCTCGCAATATAGGGCACACCGTCGTCGATGCCTGCGTTCAAGACCCGCGCCGTGCAGAACGAGGCGACCTTGCGGGCAGCCTCGGCCTCCTTCAAGAAGCGTTCGCGATGGTCGGGGTCTGCGGCCAACTCCGCGCGGAGCACCTTGATGGCCACCTTGCGACCGGATAAATCGACGCCGAGATAGACGGTTCCAAAACCGCCCTCACCCAGCTTCCGATCTAGCCGGACGCCCCCAATGATGCGTTTACCGTTCATCGGCAGCAATCATCACATACACCGCATGAGCCATCCAGAGACTCCGCAATCTTCCCGGGCAATGTCTCCGGCGGGGGCCTCAGACTCCGAGATGATCGCGACAGGCCCCAGGTAGTAAGCGGCTGAAGTGGAAGCCTGATCATCCCGCCCGCCATCGACCCGGGACAAGCCGAGCGGGCCAGGGCCACGGATACCAGATGGAGCGCCCTACTGGACGAACGATCTGGTATCCGTGGCCCTGGCCCGCTTCCCCTTCGGGCGGGGGGATCCCTGTAGGGGCTCTGTCGCAGATTCGGTGGTGACGGAAGGTGCAGGAGTGTCACGCTGAGTTGTGATTGACAGTGGCGAGCTTGTGCGGGTGGTGTTCTCGGGGCTATCGCCGCTCCTTGTTGAGGACGTCACGGACGAGGGCGAGCAGATCCGCATCCGTGCGCGGACTCCGGGCGGTTCGGTCGCTTGTCCGGGCTGCGGGGCCGCGACAGGGCGCGTGCACGGCTATCACCAGCGGTGCGTGGCCGACGTCCCTATCGGCGGACGCCGGGTACTGATGATGGTGCGCGTCCGCCGCCTGGCCTGTCCGACCCGCGGCTGCCCGCAGACCTTCCGCGAACAGGTGCCTGGGGTGCTGGAACGCTACCAGCGCCGCACGTCCCGCCTGAGTACGCAGATCGGCGCGGTGGTGCGTGAGCTGGCCGGCCGCGCCGGTGCACGGGTGCCGGCCGCGCCGGCCGTGCGCTTATCGCGGCATACCGCGCTGCGCCTGCTGCTGCGTTTGCCGCTGCCGCGGTTACCGGTGCCTCGAGTGCTGGGGGTGGACGACTTCGCGCTGCGCCGGCGGCAGCGTTACGCCACCGTGCTCATCGACGCCGAGACCCGCCGGCGCATCGACGTGCTGCCCGGCCGCACCGCCGACGTGCTCGAGGCCCGGCTGCGCGCTCACCCCGGGGTGCGGGTGGTCTGCCGGGACGGCTCAGGCGCCTACGCCGAAGCGATCCGCCGGGCTCTGCCCCACGCCGTCCAGGTCACTGACCGCTGGCACCTGTGGCACAACGTCGGCGAGGCCGTACGGAAAGAGGTGGCCGCCCACAGCGCCTGCTGGGCCAAAGCCGGCCCGCCGATCACCGACGGCAAGCGCGCACAGACCACCCGCGAACGCCGGCACCACGTCCACGACCTGCTCGGCAAGGGCGTCGGCCTGCTGGAATGCGCCCGCCGCCTGAACCTGAGCCTCAACACCGTCAAACGCTACGCCCGCGTGCCCGAACCGATGCGCCTGCAACGCGCCCCCGCCTACCGGCCCACCCTCGTCGACCCCTACCGCGACCACCTGCGCCGCCGCCGCGCCGAAGACCCCGCCATGCCCATCCTGCACCTGTTCAACGAGATCAAAGCCCTCGGCTACCCAGGCAGCTTCAACCTGCTCTACCGCTACATCACCCAAGGGCGAGTCGAAGCCGACCGGCTGCCCATCTCGCCTCGCCGCGTTGCCCGGCTCCTGCTCACCCACCCCCATCACCTCAAGGATGAGCACCGGCGCTTGCTGGACGACCTCACCGCTGCCTGCCCCGAGATGACCGACCTAGCCGGGCTCATCCGCGGCTTCGCCGACCTCCTGCGGCCACGTGAAGACAACGCCGACCATCTCGACGCCTGGATCGCCGGCGCCCGCGCCGCCGACCTGCCTCACCTACACGCTTTCACTCGTGGTCTCGACCAGGACCGCGACGCCGTCCGCGCCGCCGTCACCCTGCCCCTCCACAACGGCGGCACCGAAGGAGTGAACACCAAGACCAAACGCATCATGCGCCAGATGCACGGCCGAGCCGGCTTCGCGCTACTCCGCCACCGCATCCTCTTGGGCTAACGCTCCGTCACCACCGGATAGGAGACAGAGCCGAAAACTGGACACACCCGCGCAGCATCCACAATCTCGATCGCGAGGTTCTCCCCAGCTTTTGGGATCAGCAGATCGGGACGTTTGCTTTTGCGACGGCGGCCACGTGGGCCGGATGGGTGAGCTGTGGATGGTGGCCGGTTCCGGGGATGACGGTCACCCGGGCGTCGAGGGTGGCGTCGATCAGCGGATCGAATTCGCCGGTGACGAGGCGAACCGGCACCGGGCGGGTGGCGGCCGGTGTCGGTAGCTCGGCGCGTTCGCTGTGCCGTTGTGCTCGGTCGAGCCACCGCGCGGTTGCGCGTGCTCGACCCCGAGGTGAAGCTGACCGTCGACACCCTCGGCGGCGTGGTCGTCGCCCTCGGCGTCACCGAGATCGCAGGCCGCGCGCAGCTGTTCGCCGGCTCGGCCACGCGGGCGGGCGGTGCTGGCCAACGGCCTGCCCGGGATGCTCTCCTGGCGCGAGGACGGCACTTCACTGTCGGTCCTCATATTCATCGTCGCCGACGGACGGATCACGGGCATCGCGGCCCTGGTCGACCCGGCCCGGCTGGCGGCGATGGACCTGCCCGGCCCGGCGTGAGTCGCCGACCGGAATCGTCAGAAACGGTAGTGCGCGACCGTGGTGCCCAGCCTGGAGAAGGCCGCGCTGAGCGCCGACAGTCGGGTCCACAGGCGCAGGGCCGGAGGGAACTGGTCGACCTCGGGCTCCCGAGTGAGCAGGATGTGCCGGATCAAGGTCAGTCGCGGGTTCCACCGTACGGGGTCGAGGCGGTCGAAGCCGGGGGACTTGAAGAGCGGGACCAGGAACCGGCTGCCGGAGTAGTGTTTCGCTGCCCAGACGGTGAATCTGGTGTAGACGTTGAACGCTATCTCCCCACTGGGAAAGTGGCTGGTGAGACGGTCCAGCAGCGTGATCATCTCTTCCTGGGAGAGGAAGGGCAGCACGCCGTCGGCGACGATCACGGCGGGGCGGTCGGCGGGGAGCGCCTCCAGCCAGCCGGGCTCGGTCAGGTCCGCGCCGATCCTGTGCGTGTGCGGCCGATCGGGGATGACCCGGTGCCGGGCGTCCACGACTTCGGGGAAGTCGACGTCGTACCAGTCCGCTGTGGGCGGCGGGTCGATGCGGAGGGCCCGGGTGTCGAGGCCGGCTCCCAGATCGATGCCGATCGCGTCGGGGTGGCGGGCCATGAACTGCTGGGCCACCTCGTCCAGCTTCTTGGCGCGCTGGGCGACGTCGATGGCCGAGGCCGCGCTCCAGCGGAGTTTGCGGTGATCGTAGCCGGTCTTGTGGATGATCTCGTAGGCCATGCGGTCGCCGAGTATGGGGCGTGGCAGGCGGCTGTCGAGCGCCCGGCCGCACAGCGTCACCCACAGGGTTTCCTGCAGCGGGGTCAGGGTAGGAAGAGCCACTCCCATGATGTCCTCCAGGCTCAGGTGGTGGGCATGTCGCGTCGGGTGAATCCGGCCAGGCCGGCCGCGACGAGGGCCGCCGCGACGACGGTCATGACGATCAGTGGCGTGGCCGTCATGACCCCGCCGGGGAGTTTCGGTACGTGCTCGAAGACCGACAGGTCGATGACCCACTGGTCGAGCTGCAACTCCAGGCCGACCCAGCCGAACAACATGCTCACCATGGCCACCGCGAACGTGCCGGCAACCAGCCGGGGCAGCAGCCCGAACAGGGCGAACGCGACTCCGGTGAACACCCACACCACAGGGAGTTGCACGAGAGCGGCGGCCAGGAGGCGGGATAGCTCACGGGCGACGTCGCCGGTGTTGAGTCCGTGCGCCAGACCGGCGGCCGTCCCGAAGGCGATCAACCCGAGCACTGGGCCGAGCAGTATGAACGCGAAGTGGCTGCCCGCCCAGCGCAGCCGGCGCACCGGGGTGGCCAGCAGGGGCTCGGCCCGCCCGTCGCGCTCTTCGTTCCTGAGCAGCAGCGCGGCCTGGATGGCGAAGCAGGCGCTGACCAGGCCGAGCATGGTCATCATGGGGGCGAGGAACTGGTCGACGAGCGTGCCGGGACCGCCGAGCCGGGCCAGCGCCTCTCGGGCCGCGGCGCCGCTGTTGTCCATCAGCGTCCCAAGGCTCGCCGACATCGCGCCGACCACGAGCCCGACCAGGGCGAGTCCGGCGAGCCTGCTGATCAGCGGCCCCCGGTGCAGCCGCCAGGCCAGCGCCAGCGGGCTGCGCAGGCGGGGTCCGGCGGCGGCCGGGCCCAGGCGGGCCTGGAACATGCCGGCGCCGAGGTCGCGCCGCTCCGACAGCGCCACGGCCACCAGGACCAGCGCCAGCACGGCGCCGGCCGCGAGCGCGAGCACCCACCAGCGTTCGCCGCTGTAGGACCGCAGTGCCTCCGCCCAGCCGAGCGGCGTCATCCAGGACACCCAGGCGGGTCCGTCACCGGACTGCGCGGCGACGTCGCCGACGCCGCGCAGCAGGATCGCGGCGCCGAGCGTGCTGATCCCGATGGCGCGCGCGCCTCCCGCGCTGGTCGTGAGCTGCGCCGCCACCGCGCCGATCGAGGCGAACGCGCAGGCGGCCACCGTGAACCCGAGTCCGAGCGCCAGGGAGCCGGCGGCGGGCAGGCCCTGGCCGATCAGCGCCACCGCCGAGGCTATGCCCAGGACGAGAGCGGCCCCGCAGGTGACGATCAGGGTGGCGGCCAGGTCGGCGTGGCGGGACACCGCTGTGGCCCCGACCAGTTCGCGCCGCCCGGCCGCCTCTTCCGTACGCGTATGCCGGATGACCGTGAGCAGGGCGAACAGCGCGACCATGAACGTGACGAATCCCGACCGCCAGGCGACGAGCTCGCCGAGGCTGGATCCGTTCAGCACGCCGTAGGCGATGGTGAAGGCCCTGGTGTGGACGCTGGTCTCGTAGTAGTGCTGGCGGGCCTCGGCCGTGGGGTACGCGCCGGTGAAGGCGCCGACGAACACCACCGGGATCATGCAGATGAAGGCCACCCACAGCGGCAGCAGCACACGATCGCGCCGCAGCACCAGGCGGATGAGCTTTCCCGTGCCGGCGAACGCGTTCATCGTCCTGCCTCCGTGTGCCGGCCCTTGACGTTCACGGTCGCGCGGTCGTAGTGCCGCAGGAACAGTTCCTCCAGCGTCGGAGGCCGGCTGACCAGGCTGCGCACGCCGACCTTGGTGAGGTGGCGAAGTGCGAGGTCCAGCGCGGCGGCGTCGACGCTGAAGCGTACCCGGCCGCCGTCGGCGCGCAGGCCGTGCACGCCCGGCAGGCCGGCCAGCCCGTCCGGTGGGGCGGCCAGCTCGGCGTCGATGGAGGTGCGGGTGAGGTGCCGCAGCTCGGCCATGGTGCCGGTCTCGACGGTACGGCCGTCGCGGATGATCGTGATCCGGTCGCAGAGTGCCTCGACCTCGGAGAGGATGTGGCTGGACAGCAGCACCGTACGGTCACCCGCGCGCCGCACCTCCTGGATCGTCTGCCGGAAGACCTCCTCCATCAGCGGGTCCAGGCCGGAGGTGGGTTCGTCGAGGATGAGCAGCTCGGCCTCGGAGGCCAGCGCGGCGACCAGGGCCACCTTCTGCCGGTTGCCTTTGGAGTAGGTGCGGCCCTTCTTGCGCGGGTCGAGGTCGAAGCGTTCGATCAGCTCGTCCCGGCGCCGCCTGTCGAGGCTGCCGCGCAGCCGGCCGAGCAGGTCGATGGCCTCGCCACCGGACAGGTTGGGCCACAGGGTGACGTCGCCGGGCACGTACGCCAGGCGGCGGTGCAGCTCAGCGGTCTGTGTCCAGGGGTCGCCGCCGAGCAGCCGGGCGGTGCCCGCGTCGAGGCGCATCAGGCCCAGCAGGATCCGGATCGTGGTGCTCTTGCCCGCGCCGTTGGGCCCGAGGAAGCCGTGCACCTCGCCAGTCCGTACGACGAGGTCGAGGCCGTCCAGTGCCCGTGCCGGGCCGAACGACTTGACCAATCCGGCCATGGAGATGGCATCGGTCTCAGTCATCATGGGTGTCCTTATGTGGTGATGAGGAGAGGGCTAGAGATCGTCTCCCCGCTGGGCCTCCCAGGCGGCCTGGGCGGCTTTGAGCATGGTGTCGTCGGCGTACAAGCCGTGGGTGTAGATCTCGAGCATGGGCAGCCCGATGCGTTGCAGCACGTCGGGGCCCATCCGCTCGAAGCCGAGCGCGCGGGTCAGGGGCGGCGCCATGGTCAGGGTGGCCAGGCTCACCAGCACGGTGAGCACGGCCAGCGCCCGCACGTCGGAGGACTGGCGCATCGAGCCGCCGGCGATCCCGTCCCGGAAGAGCTGCTCGGTCTCCTCCACCAGCCTGTTGACGAACGTGGTGGCCGCGGAGGAGTCCTCCTCGATCGCGCGCACCATGTACTGCACATGGAGGCGGTACTCTTCCGAGTCCGACAGATATTCCTGGGACAGATCCCGCACGCCGACCAGGTCGGCCACGGTCCGGGCCCTCCGCACCAGGATCTGCAGGACGTGCTCGTCGCAGACGCTCCGCAGGTTGTCCTTGCTGCCGAAGTGCCGGATGACCAGGGCGGCGCTCACCCCCGCGGTGGCCGCGATGGCGCGCAGGTTCGTCTTCTGGAAGCCATCGCGGGCGAAGTGCGCGATGGCGGCGTTACGGATCTTGGCCTGGGCGGTCAGATCCGCCGAAGTGGCTGAACACACGTTTACTATAGTAAACGTGTGTTCAGCGCTGTGGCAACCGGGGTCAGAACGTGGTGAGGATGATCTTTCCGTGGACGTCCCGTCGTTCCAGAGCGCGGTGTGCCTCGGCGGCCTCGGAGAGCGGGAAGCAGGCCCCGATTCGTGGCCGGATGTGACGCCCCAGTGCGAGCTCGAAGAGGTGCGTGAGTAATGCTTGGTGCTGGGACGGGTCCGCGGCGATCTCCCGGGGCAGCGTGCAGAGGGCCGTGCGCTTGCCAGGCAGCAGGTTCAGCATTCTGTTGTGCAGCGCGCCGCGGACAGTGCCGGCCAGCACATGTCCTGGCCGGCCCATGAAGGCGCAACTGACCAGCACACCGCCCGGCGCCAGGAGGCGATGGTTGGCGCGCATGCTGGCGCCGCCGAGGTGGTCGCAGACGATCCGGACGCCTTCGGGGTGCTTGGCGCGTACGACCTGGGCGACGTCCTGGCGGCGGTAGTCGATGGGCACGATGTCGTAGTCGTGCAGTCGGTGCAGGCTGCGCTCGGAGGCGGTGCCGTACATGACCAGGCCCCGGTGAGCGCCGAGTTGGCACAGCGCGTCACCCACGCCGCCGGTCGCGCCGCGGATGAGCACGGTGTCGCCCGGGCGGGCCCGGCCGTGGCGGTCAAGGAGGCTCAGCGCGGTCAGGTAGTCCAGTGGGAGGGCGGCCGCCGCCAGGGTGTCGAGGCCATCCGGTACGGGGGCCAGCAGCCGGACGGGCAGGTTGGCGTATTCCGTGTAGCCGCCCATCCTGGTCAGGCCCGCGGCGACACGGGCACCGGGCACCAGCCAGGGCGGCACCGGCTCCGCGTGGTGGTTGACCACCTCGCCCACGACCTCGTACCCGGGCGTGAACGGCAGCCCGCGCTGGAAGATGTACTCGCCCTTGCGCGCCATCACGTCGGTGTAGCCGACCGCCGCGGCCAGAACCCTGATGCGGACCTGGCCCCGCCCAGGGGCGGAGGTGACCGCATCGGCCTGTCTCAGCACCCCGGCATTGCCGAAGCGCCGCACCACGATCCGCCTGTGCTTGATCGGCTCGCTCATCGGCCTGCTCCCTTGATGGTGGACACCCAGTCGAAGATGACCTCGTGGGCGAGGTGGACGGCGCCGTTCTGGCAATGCAGGCCTCCGCCTTCGGCTCCGGGGAACTCGTGCACCCGGACCGAGCGCGCGCTGGTCAGCCGGCGGGCGAAGTCGTGGGCAAGGCGGTTGTCGAAGACGTGCTCGTCCTCGCCCAGCAGGATCAGGACATCGGCTTCAATGGTGTCCGCCCACTGGCCGTCGTCGTATCTGCCGATCTCTGCGATGAGGTCGGGAAGAGTGGTCACTCCGAACGTCCACAGCGCGTTGCCGAGCGCCCAGCGCAGCTCGGCGTCATAACGTGCGTTTAGCCTGATCAGCAACTGAAGCCAGGCGGGCATGGTGTCGATCCGACCGCGCAGCAGCCGGAGCATCTTGTGGGCGAAGGCTCGTAACATGCCGGGGAAGTAGTCGAGCAGCACGATCGCGTCGTAGCGGTTCTCCATCGCGGCCGCCCGGGCCAGCAGGTGGCCGCCGAAGCTCACCCCGACCCCGATGATCGCGCCGGGATCGCAGTGCCGGTTCAGCGAGTCGATCGCCGTGGCGGCCGGGCGTTCCCATTGCGGCGTGAATGGCATCCCGAACTCCCGCAGCAGGTTCCCCTGCCCCGAGCCTGTGGCGCGGTGAGCACCACGCGGATGCCCTCGCTCGTGAACACCTCATCGAACAGAGCGGTGAACTTGCCGTCCCGGTCTCTGATCAAGAATCGGAAGTCGCCGATCCGATCGCCCAGGTCGAGCATCAGGTTCCGGGCTTGCTGAGCGACCCAGCCAGCGGTCGGGTTCGCCGTGACCCCCAGCACGTGCACCCGCCGCGTGGCGTGCTCGACCACGGCAAAGCAATACAGCCGCGCGAGCATGACCGTCTCCACGGTAAAGAAGTCGCAGGTCAGAAGCGATCTTCCCAGCGATGCTGCCGATATCCCCAACCCGGATTCTCGGCGGCCAAGCGCAGCACCAGAGCGCGAAGCGTGGGTCGGATCGGTGGCCGTCCCGGCCCGTGCCTGGCGTAGGTCCAGCGTCGCTTCACCAGCTCGGCGTGCCAGCGCAGGAGCGTGCGCGGGGTGACGAACAGGTGACATCGGCGGCGTCGGGACAGGAGCCGCGCAAGCGCGGAAATGATGGCCCGGTCCGCCCACGACGGCCGGGGAGCGGCCACCTGGCGCCGGAGCACGGCCAACTGATGTCGCAACACCAAGATCTCCGCGTCCTTGGACGCCTGCGATCGGACGAGCAGCGCGATCCAGCCGAATACCCGCAAAACGATCAAGTACAACAGCCGCAGAACCATGCTGTGATCCTGCCGAAGCCGAACCAACGAGCACAGCAAAACCGCAGATCAAACCCTGTGACACAATATTCGGCACCCACACGCTCGCCAAGTACGAGCTCATCGACGCGGAGAAGGGCCGTCACTCGATCGTGAAGATGTGCGCCTGGCTGCAGGTGTCACGCTCGGGCTTCTACGATTGGCGCGAGCGGCCGGCCTCGGCCACCGCACAACGCCGCGCGCTGCTGGCCGACCTGGTCGCCGAGATCTTCGCCGGCGCACGAGACTTATGGCTACCGGCGGGTGCATGCCGCCCTGGCCCGCCGTGGCGAGCACTGCTCGGCCGAACTGGTCCGCGCCCTGATGCGCCAGCAGGGCCTAGTTCCGGCCCAGGTGCGGGCGTTTCGGCCAGCCACCACCGTCCAGGGCGACTACCGCGGCATCCCCGACCTGGTCGGCCGCGACTTCACCGCCGAGCGGCCGGGCACCAAGCTGGTCGGCGACGTCACCTACATCCGCACCTGGGAGGGCTTTCTCTACCTGGCCACGGTAATCGACTGCCACAGCAAGGCGGTGCTGGGCTGGGCGATGGCCGACCACTACCGCACCGAACTGATCAAGGACGCGATCCGGATGGCCGCCGGCACCGGCCTGCTCCAGAGCGGCGCCGTGTTCCACAGCGACCGCGGCTCGAACAACACCAGTGATGAGTTCGGCCGGTTCCTCACCGGCCTGCAGATCCGCCGCTCGGTCGGCCGCACCGGCGTCTGCTGGGACAACGCGATGGCCGAGTCGTTCTTCAGCGTGATCAAGAACGAGTGGCTGCACCGCTTCGTCTTCACCACCCGCACCAAAGTCAAACGGCAGGTCATCCGCTACATCGAAGGGTTCTACAACCACCGGCGCCTGCACTCGGCACTCGGCTACCGAACACCCCTCGAGGTCCTCAACGAGACCCTTTCACCCCAAACAGCCGCATGGGCTACGCCCATAAGACGGCTGTCCGGAATCTCCGTGGCCCCTCAATCATCCTGCCGTGCACGCTTTCGCCTCCCGGGTGACCGGAGCTCGCGTACGTTGAGGCGAAGCCTCGCAGAGCAATGACCCGGGCGGATGTAGTTATCGGCAGGCGCAAGCCCCCGTGAACAGCCTTCCTCCGAGGACGCGACCTCGGGGCCAGGCGCGAGGTCCAGCACCACTCGATGGCGCTCATCAGCCGGTTGCCCGTGGCCGGGGCTGCATATCCCGGTGGTGCGGGTGCTGACCGGGCCGTACAGAACCGCCTTCCGCGCGGTATCCGGAAGGTGACCGACCCGTGCTCTTCTTGAAGACCCGGCTGAAATAGAACGCGCTGCGATAGCCGCACTGTTCGGCGATGTTCTGCAGCGTGAAGTCGGTCCCGGCGAGCAGCTCGCGCGCTTTCCGCAACCTGACGCCGCGCAGGTAGGCAACCGGTGTGACGCCTCGAACGTCGCGGAATCGTCGCGTGAGCAGCGAAGGGCTGACGCCCAGCATCCTGGCGAGGTCGCCGAGGGAGAGATCCGGTGAGGTGAAGTTCTCCAGAATGAAGGCGGTCGCCTCCCGCACCAGGGCGTCCTCATGAGTGCGTTTCCCGTGTACGGCGATGAGCACATCGTTGACCACATGGGCCGTGACCATGTCGTCGTCCAGGTCTTCATGTGATTCGAGCAGCGAGAGGTTGGCGCGCAGCCGGTCGACGTCCTGCAACGAGCTGCCACCGATCGGCGGTTTCAGAACGGTCCGGAATCGCGCGAAGAAGAACGACGTCGGCTCCTTCATCTCGCGCCGCAAGGTGCCGCCGGGCGGGCTGATGACCACATCGCCGAAACGCGCTTCACCGCTGAGCCGGGTTCCGCCCACGTCATCGACTTCGTAACAGAACGCTCCGGTCCACGGCAGCAGCATGGACCAGCTCTCGTAGGTATCGGAACCGAGGCTGAAACTGGGCCGCTCCGGCACGACCACATACCCGTCAAGACGAAAAATGTGCATGCCCCCGATCAGAATGGCCATTCCGAGGGCTGGTGCAGCCCGAGAAGATAAAAAAATGAGAGCTGATATTTGCGTGTACGGCGGAACGCCGGCAGGCTGTGTCGCCGCCGTCACGGCACATCAGGAGGGCGCATCCGTCATTCTCATCGAGCCAGGTCGCTGGCTGGGCGGAATGCTGGGTGCGGGCATCAAACCGCTGCAGGACTGCCCTGTTCCTGAGGCGGTGGGCGGTCTGACGAGCGAGGTCGTCTTCCGTTTCGGCACTCGGCCTCCGGACATCGTTCGCATGTTCCGGGAATGGGTCGCCGAGGCCGGTGTCACGGTCATTTACGAGCACCGCGTCACTGCGGTGACGCGACACGGCGACCGGATCAGCGCCATCCGGCTCGCGTCCGCGCCGCCCGACAAATGGGGGATTCCCGCGCCCGAAGCGGGAGACACCTTCAGCGTGTCGGCGTCCGCTTTCATCGACGCCTCTTATGAAGGCGATCTGATGGCTCTCGCGGGGGTGCCCTATCGGACCGGGCGCGAATCGCGCCAAGAGTTCGGGGAGGACGTGGCCGGTGTCGGGCAAGTCACCAACTGGACGCCGATCGACCCGTTTGTCGTACCGGGCGACAGCACCAGTGGGCTCATCCCGCTCATCGACGAGGACCACGGACTGCCGGTCGGCTCGGCGGACGACTACACGCAGGCATACAATTTCCGCTTCTATCTGACGACGGACCCGCGGCACAAGGCCGAGATCACCGCGCCGGACGACTATTCTCCCGGCCAGTTCGAGCTGGTCCGGCGATACATCAAGAGCGCTGCCAGTCTCCGCGACATCTTTCCCGGATGGCTCAACTCGGGCGAGTACAACTACCAGCGAGCCTCCCTCGTCACGAACGCTCCCCTCGGCGTGAGCCGCGACTACCAGGACGGCGACTGGAACGTCCGGTCCCGGATCTGGCGCCACCACATCGACTACCTCCGCGGTCTGCACCATTTCCTCTCGACCCACCCCGAGGTGCCGGAGGAGTTCCGCCTGGAAACGGCCGCCTACGGCTTGGACTCCAGTCTCTTCCCGGACACCGGCGGATGGCCGCATCAGCTCTATGTGAGGGTGTCCCGGCGGCTCAAGGGCCGGTACACCCTCACGCACGCGGATGTGCTGAACCAGACCGACCCCTGCGATGCCATCGGGCTCGCGCTGTTCGGCGTGGATGTGTATCCCGCTCGGCGCATCCCTCACCGTGATCCCGAAACAGGGCGGCTCGGAGTGGCGACCGAGGGTGACATGTTCATCGGCGGACACATGGGAACGGGCCGGCCGTACCCCGTTCCGTATCGTGCCGTCACGCCGCACCGAAATGACTGCGGAAATCTGCTCGTGCCCGTGTGCCTGTCGGCGACTCACATCGCGTACGCGGCCACCCGCATGGAACCCGTCTTCTGCGTGCTCGCGGAATCGGCCGCCGTGGCTGCGGCGATGTCGATCGGGGATCAGGTCGCCGTTCAGGACATCGACACCGATCAGCTGCGGAAGCGCATCATCGAAAGGGGACAGATCATCTCCTGGCAGTGACCTTTGGCGGCGTCAGCCCGGGTGCGCGGCACTGCGTGGTCAAGCACGCG
>NZ_BAAAMU010000009.1:87249-142098 GCF_039529435.1 Nonomuraea maheshkhaliensis | reverse complement strand
CGTGGTCAGGCACGCGTGGTCAGGCACGCGTGGTCAGGCACGCGTGGTCAGGCACGCGTGGTCAGGCACTGCTCCTCCCGGTGCGGACGTCGTCGGGCCATTCGAGCGTGACACCGAGGTCGTCATGAAGACGTTCCCGCAGGCGGCGCAGACTCGCGGGATCGGCCCGGAGCTCCGCCGGGGTCAGTGACGTCTCGGCGACCTGGGCCGCCAGCGCGCCGACCGCCTCACCGATGGACCATTCGACCGGATGCAACCGGTACGCGCCGTTGGAGATGTGGGTGGTGCCGATGTTCTTGTTCGCGGCGACGAGGTTGTCGACGTCGACCGGGATGAGGGCGCCGAGCGGGATCTGGAAAGGAAAGCAGTCGATGTCGACGTAGCCTCGGCCGGCCGTGCTGGGGTGCAGGTCGATGCGGTAGTGGCCGATGCCGACGCTGTCCTCGAACAAGGCGCTGCCCGCGCCGGTGCCGCGCATCTCGACCCCGATGTGCGCCTCGGTCACCTGGAACAAGGGGCGGATCCGTCGTGATTCGCGAATGTAGGGCTCCTTCGCCAGGCCGTCCGTGGTGCCCATGACATCGCCCCTGGGGCGCAGCTCGGGGTAGCCGGTGCCGCCATCATGACGAGGGGCCTCGGTCTGCATCCAGTGGACGAAGCCGAGCGTGAGGGAGCGTGCCTCCGTCAGCGCCTGTTCGCGCTCCTGAGGGCTCACGCCGAGCAGGGGGCGCTCCCAGTAGTCGATCTGCGGCCAGTTCACCAGCGTGATCTCGCCACCGGGGAAGTCCGGGTCAAGGTTGTGCCGCGACAGGATGCGACGGTAGTGCCACAGGTCGTCGGCCCCCGTACGGACTGCTTGCGCGGGCGAGTGGACGAACAGCGGCCGCCACCGCACCTCTCCCGAGTCGGGCACGATGTCCCTCCAGGACAGCTGCGGGCCGGGCCACCGGGGGTCGACGGTGTCGCGCCAGTGCTGGTAACCGGCGGGCCGATCGATCGTGTGGTCCTCGCCCGGGCGATACTCGAGCGCCACGCACCAGGTGATCGCCTGCTGGTCCCGTGGGTCCGGCTCCAGCGGGGCGTGCAGCTCGCCGGTCTCCTTACGTGACTCCGCCCCGATCGTGTGGAGCATGCCCGCATGTTCAAGGAGATCGCCCTCCTCGGTCGCGTCGGCCACGAGGCGGGCGGTCACGTCCACGGTGCCGCCGTTCCGGCCGCGCAGTCGTACGCCGGTGATCTGCCGATCACGGCGGTCCACGTTCACCACCTCGTGCTCACGCAGTACGGTGATCGCGCCCGAGGCGAGGTGTGCGGACAGCAGCTCCTCGATCGCCAGGGCGGCCACCCTCGGCTCGTGGCACAGTGCCGACACGTTGCCCCGGCCCGGGTTCAGTCGAGGGTCCGCGGCTGCGTCCGACGTAAGCGGATAAAGGCGGCGATAGTGGGCGCGGATGGTCTCGCGCAGCTCGCGGTACGAGGCTGAGCCGAGTTCGCTCTCGATCCACCGATGCTCATCCGGCGGAACTCCCTGCGTGGTCAGCTGGCCGCCGAGCCAGTCCGACCGCTCGGCGAGCACCACCCGCAGGCCGAGGCGGGCCGCGGTCAAGGCGGCGGCGACTCCCCCCAGCCCTCCTCCGACCACCAGGAGATCGATCATGACGCACTCCTCACCGCAGGCCCGACGATCGTCCCCATCCGCGCGAACCACTCCTCGGCGAAGTCGAGGTCGGGCGCCCGCCCGGCAGGCAGGACGATCTCCGCCACCGCCGCGGGTTCAGCCGGCCGCTCACGCAGCTGCGCGACCACCTCGGCCACCCGCGCCCCGATCGGTTTCGTCCGCCCTTCGGCGTCTATGAGGCCCAGGCCGTACTCGAGCTCGTCGAACCCCGTGAAGCGGCGGCTGATGTCGTGGGACGCCCACCAGGTCACGGCGGCGAGCCCGGGGATCGCGGCGGCTCGCCGCACCATCCGCTCGGCGAAGTCCTCCACGGTCACGTCCGTGAGCCAGCGGGGTGACACCCCGACCTCCTGGATCCATACCGGTTTGCCCGCGGAAGCGGCACGGGCGATCTGGGCGAGATAGTCGGGTACGGCCCAGGCGCGCTCCTCTCCGACCCTGGCCAGGGCACCGGTGAAGTACGGCCACGCGTGCACCGGGATGAGGTCGCACGCGTCGGCCAGGAACGCCCGGCCGATCGGGGCCTCGTCGTCCATCCACGGCACATGGTCGACGCCTACGGTTACAGGCACGCGGGCCGCGCGCGCGGCGCGCAGCATTCGCGCGGCCCATGGCTCGCCCCCGCCCGCCTTGAGGTGGCGCATGAGGACGTTGGGCTCGTTCGCGACGTCGACGCACCACAGCGCCGGGTGGCCTTCGACCGCACGCGCGACCTCGCCGACGAGGAGCTCCGCGGCGCTGACGGCCTCGGCGTCGGTGAACGGATCGGCGTCCTTCAGCCAGCAGGGCCGGAAGTCGAAGCCGCTCAGCCAGCCGTCCAGCACGGTCACGCAGACGTCCAGCCCGTTCTCGGCCGCCCGGTCGAGCAGGTGGACGAGGCGGCGCAGCGCGCGCGGCGACACCCACGACGGGCTGGGCTGGAACAGCGGCCACAGGCACTGCACGCGGACATGGTCGAACCCGAGCGCGGCGATCTGGTGGAGATCGTCGGCGAACGTGTCGTCGTCCTCCGCCCAGGCGTACCACCAGTTCTCCCGCGGCAGGTAGTTGACCCCGTAGCGGGCGTTCATGCCCGCGCCGCTTCCGCCAGGAGGGCGGCCTGCCGGGGCCATTGGGCGGCGGCCCCGCCTTCGTGGCCGTTGTAGGCGTGCACGGTGATCTCCTTGGGACCTGCGTAGGCGTTGAACGCGGCGAAGACCGTGGACGGGGGGCAGATCTGGTCCATGAGCGCGACGGAGAACAGCGCCGGAGCGGTGGCCAGACCGGCCAGGTTCACGCCGTCGAAATAGGAGAGCGTGTCGAACACCCGCTCGGTGCTCTCCCGGTGCACGCCGAGATAGCGCGCGATCTCCGCGTAGGGCTCGCGGTCGGTCAGGCCGACGGCCCGCTCGAAATGGCACAGGAAGGGCACGTCGGCGAGGACGGCCATGAGGCCGTCCGACAGGCCCGCGGCGGCCAGTGCGAGGCCCCCTCCTTGGCTGCCGCCGGACACCGCCACCCGGGCGGCGTCCACGGACGGATGCTCGCGCACCGCGTCGACCGCGCGGACGGCGTCGGTGAACAGCCGCCGGTAGTAGTACGTCTCGGGGTCCTCGATGCCGCGGGTCACGGCGCCGTTCGCGGCGGGTCCTGAGCCGTGCGGATCCGGAGTGGTCCCGCCGGCCCCCCAGGTGGAGCCCTGGCCACGCGTGTCCATGACCAGGCACGCGTATCCGGCGGTGACCCACGGAAGGTACTCGTGCGGTAATCCGCGGCCCGCCCCGTACCCGAGGAACTGCACGACGGCCGGGTGAGGCCCGTCTCCGGGCGGCAGAAGCAGCCAGCCGGCGATCGGGTCGCCGGCGAATCCCGGGAAACGCACGTCGAGGACCCGGCAGCCGACGAGCGGAGTCTCGGCCGGGGTGAAGCTGGCCTCTCCGCCCGCCTTCCTGGCGTCGGCGATGGTCCGCCGCCAGAAGCCGGCGAAGTCGGCGGGAACCCTGACCTCCGGCCGGTATGCACGGAGCTGGTCGATGGGAAGGTCGAAATGAGGCATCGATGTCCTTCAGCCTTTGAGCGCGCCCGCGTTGCCTGCGGCCTGCAGGAACTGGCGCTGGAGTACCAGGAAGAGACCCACGGGAATGATGACCGAGATGAAGAGCGCGGCCATGAACTGGGAGAAGTCGATGGTGCTCTGCAGCCTCGGCAGCGCGACCGAGATCGGCTGGTCCTGCGGGTTCGGCAGGACCAGCAGCGGCCAGAGGAATTCCTTGTAGGAGGCGACGAGCGTCAGCAGGCTGACGACGCCGAGAATCGGCCGCGACATCGGCAGGACGATGGAAAGGAACATTCGGAAAGGCCCTGCTCCGTCGATCCGGGCCGCGTTGAACAGCTCGCGCGGGATGTTGGCGAAGAATCGCTGCATGAGCAGCACGTTGACGGCGTTGGCCGAGGACGGGAGCCACACCGCCCACATCGAACCCAGCAGGCTGCCGTGCACGAGCGGGACGTCGATGACGGTCAGATAGAGCGCCACGAGCGAGATCACACCGGGAATGAACAGGGTGGCGAGGATCGCCGCGAACACGGCCTTGGCATACTTCGGCCGGAGAACGGCCAGGCCATAACCGCCGGTCGTCGCGACCAGCAGTCCCAGGAACAGCGACCCGGCCATGAGTTCGAGCGTGTTCCAGAAGTACCGGCCGAAGTCGACGCGCGTCCACACCCGGACGAACGCGTCCCAGTGGATGCCGCTGGGCCAGAGCGAGAACGGCGCCGACAACGTCTCGGCGGTGGTCGACGTAGCGGCTTTGAACAGCCAGAACAGCGGACCGGCGCAGAGGATCACCAGGCCGGCCAGGACGACCGCTCCGATCACCCCGAGGGCGACGCGGACGCCGGGCCTGCGTCGATCGAGAAAAGAGAGAATGCCACGCTCGTCGGTCATGACGTGCTCCAGCCTCTGGTCGCCCTGAGATACACAGCGGAAAGGGCCGCAAGAACGAGTGCCAGCAGGATGCTCAAGGCGGTGGCCCGGCCGTAGTCGCCCGAGATGAACGCGTAACGATAGATGAGCATCAAGACCGTGATGGTCCGGTTCTCCGGGCCGCCGTTCGTCATGATGTACGGCTCGGTGAAGACCTGGAACGTGCCGATGACCTGCAGCAGGAACATCACGAGCAGAACCGTGCGCATCTGGGGGAGCGTGATGTGCCAGAACCGGCGCAGCGCCCCCGCACCGTCGCTCTCGGCCGCGTCGTACAACTCGGTCTGGATGCCCATCAGCGTCGCCAGATAGATGATCGTCGCGGTGCCGAACGACGCCCACGTCGCCTGCAGCACGATCGACGGCATGGCCAGATCGCCATTGTTCAGCCAGGGAACCGGGCCAAGGTGGAACCAGCCGAGAATCGAGTTGAACACTCCCTGCGGACTGGGGTCGAAGAACGCCTTCCACAGCAGCACGGCGACGACCGGAGGGAAGATGACCGGCACGTAGACCAAGACGGATGCGAGCTTCCGAGCGCGCCGCAGTTCGGCGATGAACACCGCCAGCAGCACCGGCACCGGGAACCCGATCACGAAGGCCAGTACCGAGAACCACAGCGTGTTGGACGCCGCGGTCAGCAGCAGAGGGTCCTTCAGGACGCGGGCGAAGTTGTCCAGCCCGACCCACTCGGAGGTGAGAAAGTTCGTCCGCTGCAGGCTGAGCAGCAGCGAGCGAAGGATCGGCCACCACGAGAACAGCCCGAAGGACACGAGCACCGGAATGAAGAAGAGCAACGTCGAGAGCCCGCCGCCGCGCACCCAGCGCGAAAACCCCTGCCTGGGGGAGCTTGCATCCGTCATCGTTCGAAAGCGCCTTTCTGGACTGCCGTCCCCGCCGCTTCGGCAAGAGCGGTGGGGAACGACGGCTCAGCCCGCGTCAATGGCGGACTGGGCCTGCTTCTGAGCGTCATCGAGCAGAGCGGAGATATCGGCGTCCTTTCGCGTCAGCACCGCCTGCACGACGTTGTCGAGGATTCCGTAGGTCTCCTGCGCCTTCGCCGCCGGTTCGGGCACGAGCGGCAGGGTCTTGGCCGAGTCGAAGTAGGCCCTGAAGTGCTCGCGGGGGACGTTGATGTAGTCCTTCACCCAGGTCAGATACCGGTCGGTGGTGGCCTGGTCGAACAGCGGGAGCACCGGCGCGCCCACCGGCAGCCCGTCGGCGGCGCTGGCCTTGGCGAGCGTGACGGCGGCCTGCTGGTCGTTGTACCTGCTGAACTCGGCGTAGTCGATCCACTTGAGCGCGGCTTTGATCTCCTCCGCCGTGGCCCGGGGGTTGATGACGGCCACAGAGCCGCCGCCCAGGGTGCCGAGCGCGCCGGGCGCCTGCGGCAGCGGGGCGAGGCCGAAGTCATCCGGCTTCATACCCAGGGACTGGACCACCCGCGTGTACGTGTCGGCGCCCTGCACGATCATGCCGACCTTGCCGCTGGCCAGCGCGTTCGTGATGTCCTCGTACCCGATGAGGAAGTCGGAGCCGAAGGCGTCGTCCTCCCAGCGCACGGCGCGGTAGAACTCGAGCGCGCGGCGGATGGCGTCGTTGTTGACGGTGGCCTGCTTGCCGTCGTCGGACTGGATCTTGCTCCCGTAGGCGTAACTCATGGCCGTGAGCACCCAGCCGCCGGTGTAGTCCTTGGTCATGGCGCCGAAGCCCGCCACGCCGGTCTTGGCGTGGATGGTCTTCGCGGCGGCCCGCACCTCGTCCCAGGTCTTCGGCGGCGCGTCGGGGTCGAGGCCGGCCTTGGTGAACAGGGCCCGGTTGTACAGCAAGCCCATGCTGTACGCCTGGACGGGAACGCCGAAGATGTGGTTCTCCGGGCCGGTGGCGACCTTCAGGATCGACGGGTTGACGCGCTTGACGTTGGAGCCGGCGCCGACGTGGCCGGTGATGTCGGCGGCCTGCTGCCGGGTGATGATGCCCTGCATCTCGGTGAAAGGCACGTAGAACACCGTGGGGAGTTTCCCGCCGGCGACGAGCGCCTGGAAGGTGTTCACGTCGAACACCGATTCGTCGCCGGTGACCTTGATGCCGGGGTTGGCCTTGGAGAACTCGGAGATCTTCCGCTGGAACGCCTTGAGCAGGTCGGGGTTCTCCTGCGTGGGCTGACCTGCGACGGTGATGGACACGGAACCGGGCTTCGACGTGCTCTCGGTGCCGCCACAGCCCGAGACGAGAGCGAGCGCCGCGGCACTGGCACCGAGGGCGGCAGCGAACTTCCGGACATTGGTGGGGGGCATGGGTCTCCTCAGGATGTGGTACTGGTGTGTCGGAAACCTGCGGTCAGGGGGCGATGAGTCCGCCGTCCAGTCCTCGGACGCGGGCGGCCCAGGCATCGTGGCCCGACAGCCCGGCGGGGAAGCGGGCGGCGGCGGATTCGTCGAGGTCGATCCCCCAGCCGGGGCTTTCGTTCGGGCGCAGCCAGCCGCGCTCGATGCGCAGGGTACCCGGGAACACCTCGTGCACGGCTTCGCTGTACAGGTGTCCTTCCTGGATGCCGAACGCCGGGCTGGTCACGTCCAGCGCGACGTTGGCGGCGGCACCGATGGGCGAGGTGTCGCCTGGACCGTGCCAGGCCGTGCGGACGCCGACGAGCTCGGCCGCCGCCGCGATCTTGCGTGCGGCCGTCAGCCCGCCGATGTCCGACACATGTGAGCGGATGAAGTCCACGCCACCGCCCAGGACCAGGCGCGCGGCATCCGTCACCGACGTCGTCAGCTCACCGACCGCGATCGGCACGGGCGAGGCGGCGCGTACCTCTGGTAACCGGTCCCAGTGCTCGGGGGCGATGACGTCCTCGAGGAAGAAGAGCCGGTAGGGCTCCAGAGCGCGCGCGAGGACGACCGCCTGCTTGGGGCTCAGCCGCGAGTGAACGTCGTGCAGCAACTCGATGTCGTCGCCCAGGCGCTCGCGGGCGGCGGCGAACAGCTCCGTCGTCCGCCGCAGGTACTCCGGCACGCGCCAGCCACCCGGATACGGCGCAAACTTGTCGGAGATGTCGGTCGTCATCGGAGCGCCGTAGGTGCCGGGGCCCGACTGGCCGAGCTGTAGCCTGATGTGCCGCAGGTCGGCCTCGCGCAGGCGTTCGGCCTGGTCAAGAGTCTCGGCGATGGTGGCACCCGCCGCGTGCAGGTACGTGTCGGCGGCGGCGCGCACCTTGCCGCCCAGCAGCTCGTGAACGGGCCTTCCCGCTCGCTTGCCGGCGATGTCCCACAATGCCTGGTCGAGCCCGGAGATCGCGTTGTTGCCCACCGGCCCCTCGCGCCAATAGCCGGAGAAGCGGGCCAGCCGTACCAGGTCCTCGATATCGCCGGGGTAGCGGCCGATGACGAGCCGGGCGAGATGGTCCTCGACGTACGAGGCGACCGCGCGCCACCGCTGGGTGTAGGTGGCGCAGCCCAGCCCGTAGAGGCCGTCGTCGCTGGTGGTCACCTTGACGACGAGCAGCGGGATGCCTTCGGGGGCGGTGACGATGGCCCGGACGCCCGTGATGCGCACGTCGTCGGGCGCGTCCCAGGGCTGGTCGAATGCGGTCATGCCGAGGTCTCCAAGCAGATCGGGTCGCCCAGCCGGTGCTGGGGCGTCCAGCCGAGGACGCGGCGGGCGGCGGAGGTGTCGATCGGGGCGGTGCGGCCGGGGAAGTCCCTGCGACGCTCGCTCGCCGGGGCGAAGCGGTCGAGCAGCAGGTCGGTCGGCTCCTGGACGAGAGTGTCCGCCGCGGCCAGCAACAGGGTGTGCATCCCGGTGATCGGCCGCGTCAGCCCGCGCAGCACCGCGTCCAGCGCGTCCGCCATCGCCAGGTACGCCCAGCCCTCCCGGGCGAGACGTTCCAGCTCGTCCGGGTTGTCACGCAGGCGTGCGGCGAACGCCCGCAGCTCGGGCAGGTTTCGTACGAGGGGGAAGCGCAGAGCGATCACCGTGATGCCCCAGCGGCTGTGCGCCCAGGCTCCGGTCTGCTCGTCGACCCACTTGGACAGGGAGTAGGCATCGTCATGGGCGACCGGTGACAATTCGTCGAGCGGATAGTAGGCGGGAGTGAGATCGTGCCGGTTGAAGGGCACGCCGAAGGCGTTGATCGAGCTGGCGATCACCGCGCGGCGTACGCCGGCCTCGCCCGCGAGGTTGAGCACGGTGAAGGTGGCCGAGGTGTTGCCCACGAACACCTCACGAGCCGTTCCCAGGCCCGGATGCGGTATCGCGGCAAGGTGCACGACAGCGTCCGCGTCCTTGAGCGCCCGTCGGACCAGGCTCTCGTCGGCGGCGTCACCGGTGAACACCCGGTCGGCCCGCGACGGGGCCGACCAGGCGGCCGAAAGCGCCGTCACGGAGATGCCCGCGGTCAGCAGCGCTTCCACGACCGGCCGGCCGATGGTGCCGTCGGCACCGGTGACCAGCACGCGCGTGGGCTTCACAGGCGGGGGCTTCACGGGGGCGATATCAGTCAAGAGTAGTCCTCGGAGAATAAATGCGAAACCGCTTTCGCTAGCAGACCACAAGATCTTAGAGCGTGTCAATCGCCGCGCTACCAGGGGATTCGCGGGTCCTGCGGGGCCGTCCCAAGTCCTGGGACGGCCCCGCTACCGGGCCGGGGCGCTCACCGGCGGCACGTGACGCTCTTGTAGCCGAGCTCACGGTCCTGATGGACGAACTCCTTGCCGGCGTTCAGGTACGACGCGGAGACCACCGCCGTCCCCCCGACCAGTTCCTTTCCCGAGCCGGTGAACGTGTGCAGGACCGCACGGCCGGGAGCGACCCGTAGATACGCCTTCTCGCCCACAGGCGTGCTGACGCGAAGGTCGACCGCCTGCCTTTCCAGGTTCACCGCCGCCACGGTGAGGCGCGGCGGAGAGGACAGGCAGGACGACAGCGCGGTGGCCTTCACCCTGACCGTGCCCGGCGCGGCCGCCATCAGGCGCAACGGCCGGAACTTCGCGGGGTCCTTCGACTCAGCCACGCCCTTGCCCCACGTGCTCCAGCCGCGCCGGCCGGAACCGTCGTTCTCGTTGACGGCGACGGTCGCCGCGAGGACCCTGTCGGCCGCGTTCACCCCGATCGCGCCGAACGGGACGGACAGCTCGTACGTGGTCGTCTTCGCGGCCTCGTCCCGCGTGACCGCCGACGCCATTCCCTCGGTCGTGGCGTTCGCGGGCAGCCAGCGCGCGAGGTCCACCGGGCCGGCGCCGGTCAGGGCCGTGCCGATCTCGTTGACCGGTTCCGCGGCCTCGCCCGGCCAGCCCGGTGTCACCCCGAGCTGGACGCTGTCGCCCTGCCAGATGTTCGTGGAGCGCGCGGGCTGGGCGTGCGCGTTGTCGGTGATCACGGCGCTCACGTACAGGCGTCCGGTGTCGTGGGTGAGCCAGAGCCGGCCGCTGTGATCGTCGTCGCCCGCCCAGCCGGTGATGACCTGCTCGGCCGCACCGAGCGGCTGCGCGGGAAGGACGGACACGGACTCGTCGAGCTTGCCGTCCACGTGCACGGGGCGGAACGGCACCTCGACCGGTTCCACGTCGGCGAGTGCCCCGTGCGCGGTGGCGGTCGCGTCGCCGGTGGCCGTGGCCGACCAGGCGCCCGGCTCGGACACCGGTACGTCCGCGGTGACGGTGTCGTTCCCGGCGACGGTCGTGCCGGGCAGGGATCGGCCGCTCGACGAGCCCACTGTCCAGTCGATGCCGTCGAGTTCGACCGGTTCCGCGCCACGGTTCACGAGCGTGAGCCGGAGCAGGTCGGCGCCGGTGGCGTCGAGCGCGTGCGCCCCGGTGAGCCCGAGCCGGGCCACCACGTCGGCACTCGTGGTGAGCAGCCCGATCGTACGCTCGCCCTCGCGGACCTCGGCGGTCCAGGTACGCGTCCCCACGCCCGCCGCCGGCACCGTGACGGCCACGGACCTGGTCTCACCCGCGGGGACCTGGGCCGGCGTCGTGCCGGTGCCGGTGCGCAGGGACACGTCCAGCGCGCGGTCCCCCGCGGTGACCGTCCACGTCGCCGGAGGCGCCAGGTTCTCGATGGCCTTGCCGACCGTGAGCGAGTACGGCGACCGCGGGGACACCTCCCCCAGTGCTCCGGTGAGGTACACCGGGTCCTTGCCGACCGCCACGTGGACCAGGCCGCCGGCGTCGGGCTGCAGCGTCGTCCGTGCGCCGTAGAGACCGGTCACCGTGACGTCACCCGTCGCCTTGACGCTCCAGGTCTCCGGCTTCAGCGACCACAGGGCCTGCACGCGGGTCGTGGCGGGCTCGCCCGAGCGGGGGCCGAACTCCACCCCGTACCGGCCGGCGCCCGGGTCGAGCACCTGCCGGACGGCGCGGTCGTCGATCTGGCGGGTCAGGATGCCCTGTGCGACGAAGGACGGCTTCGGGGTGTACGCGCCGCGGGGGTCGTTCTCGTTCCTGATCATGCCGAAGCGGTGCTCGGGGTTTTTCGGGTCGGTGCCGTCGTCCTTGAAGTCGTAGACGGTGTAGCGGCCGATCCCCTTGCCGACGGCCAGCAGTTGCGCCCGGGACAGGTTGCGGGCCTGCGACTTCTCGTCGGCGCCGAGCGGCGTGTCGGAGGTGTGCCAGCCGTGCTCGCTGAGCCAGATCGGCATGTCGCGGTGCCCGGCGGCGTCGAGCTTGGCGCGGATCACGCCGACGTGGTTCATGAACGCCTCAGGCTCCGCGCCGAAGTCGTACGGATGCGTGGTGAACGCGTCGATGTCATCCAGGCCGCCCGCGGCGATGAACCTGTCCACCCAGGCCGACCAGTCGTCCATCGGAGCCAGCGCCGGGCCGGCGAGCTTCACGTCAGGGTGAGCCGCGCGGACCCGCTCGGCGGTCGTCTTCAGCAGCGCCGCGTAGTTCTCCGCCGTCGCGCCGGCCGGCCCGGTCCTGTCGCGCAGGTTCCACTCGTTCCACACCTCGTAGAACGTGTCGTCCGTACCGAAGGTGGCGACCGAGACGTCGGCGTAGTTCGCGAACCCGTCACGCCCGGCCTGCGTGGCCGGGGCTTCGCCCTCGTGGTAGAGGCCGTTGCCGTACGCGAGGATGTCGAAGAACTCGAGGTTGTTCCGCGACAGCGCGGCGGTGTACGCGTCCACCCTCGCCGGGAAGTCGATCGTGCCCTTGACCTTCTCCGCCTGGGCCCAATACGCCTCGTCCCTGGCGAAGCCGATCCCCGCCCTGGCGAGCAGCGGGATCGTGTCAGGGGACCACGCCTGCCCGTAGTGCGTCGCGGCTCCGATGCGTTCCTCGCGCGCGTCGGACGCGGGCAGCACCGACACGTCGGTGCCGCCCGCGACGCGGCGGCCGTCGGGCTGCACGGCCACGAGGTCGACCGCGTACCAGCCGGTGGGCAGTTTGCCGAGCGTCAGCCTGCCGCCCAGCTCCGAGGTGTCCCGCCTGCCGGAGGTCACCACGGCGTTGCCGGCGTCGCGTACGGTCCACTCCAGGGACCCGGCCGCGGTCCGGAAGCCGAACGACACCTCGTCCCCGGTGCTGAACGCGTTACCGGTCGCCACCGGGACGACCGCGAGGTCGGGCACCGGGCCCTGCGCGGTCACGTCGTCCACGTCGATCGTCGCGGCCGGGCCGTTGACCAGCCGGAACGCGTCGACCAGGAGCGACATCTGCTTGACCGGGCCGTGCCAGACGCCGTCGTTCGCACCGCCCCAGTGGATGTACTCCCTGCCACCCGCGAAGTCGCTCACGGTGAGGTTCTGCCACTGCGATCCGGGAGTGAGCGGGAGGGTCTGCTGGTGCGCCTGCCCGGTACTGTCGACCATCCGCAGGACGACGCCCTTGAGCTGGGTGCTGCGCAGGGCGAAGCTCAGCGAGCGGGCATCGACCGAGGAGACGCCGCGGGCCAGCTCCGCGGTCCCGCTGGGCGCGTTCACCTGCAGGCGCGCGGCGCCGATGCCGCTCGCCGGCGCGTCCGAGGTCACGCTCAGCGCCGCGGTCGCGCCGCCGCCGGTCGCCGTGAACCATGGGGTGACGCCGTTCTCGAAGTCCCCCAGTACGACGTCGCCCGGTACGGCCTGGGCCGGCGCGGCAGGCGCGACGAGCGCCGTCACGGCCACGGCGATCGCGACGAACGTTCTCCGTAAGGGACTTCCGGTCAATCGGCGGGCGGGGGTGCGGCCCATCGACATGCTCGCTCTCCTCGTCACTGGGATGCGAAACCGATTTCGCATGGGCGAAGTGTGAGCGGCGGCGAGGCCGCTGTCAAGGTCCGGCCCACGGTCCGGCGTGGGCGAGGCCACTGACCCTCCTTAGGTACAATCGCCCAGTGCCGTCCAACCGCAAAGGCAGTGTTCGGCTGAGCGATGTGGCAGCGATTGCCGGAGTGTCGCTCTCGACTGCCTCGAAAGTGCTCAACGGAACGGACCGGATTTCCGAGGCGACGCGTGCGCGGGTGCTCGCCGTCGCCGAGCGTCTTGACTTCAGGCCGAATGCGCTTGCGCGCTCCTTCGCGCTGGGCCGCAGTCGCACCATCGGTGTGCTCACCCATCGCGCGGCGAGCACGTTCTCCGGGCCCGTCGTCATCGGCGCGGTCGTACAACTGGGCAAGCTCCAGCAAGCCGCTCTCGTCTTCGACGAAGACGTTCTCGTCCATCGTGAGATAACCGAAAGCATCCGCCAGTTCCAGGCCCGCCAGATCGACGGGCTTCTCGTCGTCGGCGACGGCCACGAACGCCGGTCACCGTCGATCACCCACCATTTCACCGTGCCGGTGACCTACGCCTTCGCCGCCTCCGACCACCCGGAAGACGTCGTCTATCTGCCCGACAACGAAGGCGCGGGAGCCCTCGCCACCCGACATCTGCTCGAACGTGGCCGCACGCATATCGCCCACCTCACCGGCCACCCGTCGAGTATCGCCGTGGACCTGCGAGAACGCGGCATGCTCACCGCCCTGAAGGAGGCCGGTCTCCGCCCCGCCGCCCCGACCCGTTACGGCTCCTGGATCGAGGACTCGGGGGAGAAGGCCATGCGCGAACTGCTGGACTCCGGCGCGAAAGTCGACGCGGTTTTCTGCGGCAATGACCATATCGCCCGCGGCGTGCTCACCGTCTGCGCGGCCAAAGGCATACGCGTACCTGATGACGTGGCCATCGTGGGCGTGGACAACTGGGAGGGAATAATCGTCGACCAGGGCGTCCGCCGGCTGACGACAATCGACCTCGAACTCAGAACCCTGGGACAACTGGCCGCCGCCGACGTCCTCACCGACGACCGCACCCCGGGGGAACATCACGTCCCCCCCACCCTCGTACTCGGCCCATCTTCCTGACCACGATGAGGTACGGCGGATCTCCCGCCGCTGACGGGATGCCCCACGCCCACACCACGTCGGGGGCATCGGCGAACAACTCGGGGATGGCCTTGTTCGGGTGGTCGGCGTGCCGGCGGCGGTCGCGGCGACGATCGGCTCCAGCGCAGTGACCGCCACAGACTGGGCTTCCTCGATGACGGCGACGACCTGCGCCATGTCTACTTCTCGCCCGTCGGCGCGGACTCTGCGCCTAGGACACTTCCATCCATGCTGGTCAAGCGGGATGTGAGTATTTGTGGCCGCACCCGTCGCTCCATGGCGGAGTTCAACGGAGTTCACCCGCGGCATCCGGATGCCGGTGCGCAGGGTCTCGATGCCGGCTTCGGCGAGGACCTCGTCCAGGTACAGGTCTTCTTGTTTGGTGCCACCCTGCCCATGATCCGTTGGGGTGTCGGCCGTGCTCGGTGCGTGCTCGTACGCCCCGTTACATGCCGTCAGAACCCGGCAGTGTCGGACACGCAGAGCGCGTTGAGGTGGCACGAACCATCACTCAACGGCACAGGGCGGCGCTTGAAGATCTTGCTTCCGATCCGACGGTCGCAGGTTCTAATCCTGCAGGGCGCGCTTTGATCATGGTCTGACCTGCGGTTACGCGGGAGCGGACGCGTTCTAGAATTTTCGTCTAGCGGTTGCGTGCTCCGTACGTGCTCGCCCGCACCAACCCCGCACGCACCATGATCCATTCGCCGTCCTCCCGCTCGGCCCAAGAGCGGCGGCCCCGCCTCGCCGCGAGCAGGCGGCGAACGCGGGGCCGGATGCTTGATCCGACTGTCAGCTCCTCGGCGAGATGAGCTTCCCAGAAGTAGTAGTACGCCGCGCTCTTGGGCGGCAGGTGGTCCCATTGCACGCCGGTCCACCCCTGGTGGCGGATGGCGTTGACGATCTCGCGCAACTCGTAGCCGCCCTCGTGACCGCTGACGGACGGATGCGCGGCCTTCCATGCGGTGAGCACCGGCTCGATCAACACCCACTGCGCGTCGGTTGAGTCGCTCGGGTGCGGCTTACGATCAGTCACTCAACCATCACAGCACGCCCCGGCCCGCCAGCACGGCGGTAACGCTACAAATCCCAACGATCACACTGCGACATCACGGGCATAGGCTCACAAGCTGCACTCTCAGGAAAAAGATCTCGCGGCAACTGAATAAGGGGGAGAGCCCGCACGCGCTGCGCCGCGACCTGCACTACGCGCAGCAGGGCACGATCACCCGCCCGCACCTGGAGCAGCAGACCGAGCGGGCGTGGTGCCTGACCCTGCCGACGAACTCGGTGGTCGCACGGACGGCCGAATATTATTCCAGAGCGGTGCTGGAGCTGCGTTCGCAGGGCCGGGAGGTGAGCGACGAGATCCTGTCGCACATCTCGCCCGGGCACGGCGACAACATCAACTTCTTCGGGGTGATTGATGTCGACGTGGAGGCGGAGCCGGCCAAGCTCGACCCCAGCGGATGACGGCCGCTGCGGCTCGCGCAGTTGCGCGAGCTAGGGCTGACGCCCTGACAGGCCCTGCGTCGCGCTCGGAAGGAGCGGTGCAGTAGACGGGTGGAGGAGGCCGCCGGGGTGGCCCACGCCGTGCGCGGGCCATCCTCCATGTTTACGGCCCGGTCTGGGTGAGCGCGACAATGAGCTGGAGCACGCCGTAGGCGGCCGTCATGGTGTCGGCATCGAACACGACGGTGCGCCCGTGCACGAAAGCGGCCAGATCCGCCGAACGCGGCTGATGCAGGTCGATCTCGAGGCGGAGCGGCGGGGAGAGCGAGGCCAAGCACCTGCTGTCGGACAGCCGCACCGCCTGGTTGGCGCCATGCCGCAGGCGATCTGCTGCTGCTTCGGGGTGCAGCGTCTCGGTTGCGTGCTGGCCGAGCCCTCGCTTGACCGGCACGGTAGAAATGAGCTGGAGAGCCGTGGAGCAGTGCGTCCTCAATGGACTGCCGGCATATGGTGGATCGTTTGCCATGTCGGTCGATCGATACCCGAGGACCCACCCCTACGTTGGGTTTCTGTGACAACACGGTCTGCTACCACTCGATCGAGAACTATCGCATCCGGCCTGAAACGGTGGGCCATATCCGGCGTGGCGCTTCTGGGCACGTTGTCGGCCGCGCTCCTACCGGCTCAGCCAGCGGCGGCGCAACCGGTGCCGCTGGTCGAGGAGGACTTCACGGGGGCCACCGCGATCCCGGAGTTCCGGGCCGTGGGATCGGCCTGTCTGACCGGTGCGCCGGCCGCGGGGCCGCCGGGGCCGGGGAACCGTCCTCTCACGGGATGCCCGGAGAACGCTGCGGGTCCCGTGCCGCCGACCGGAGCCGCCCCATTCGGCTACCTCCAGCTGACCAGCGCCGACAACGACCAGACCTCAGCCGTCCTGTACGACGAGCCGATCCCGGCCGAACAGGGCCTGCAGGTGACCTTCGAGCAGTGGCAATACGGCACCACCACGCCGGAGTTCTCGCCCGCTGACGGCATCTCCTTCTTCCTCATCGACGGCGCCGCCACGCTCGACCGGCCTGGCGCCTTCGGCGGCAGCCTCGGATACGCCCAGAAGCTGCCCGACGACAACCCCGCCAACGCGTTCGAGCCCGGGGTCAACCAGGGCTACGTCGGTGTCGGCCTGGACGTCCTGGGCAACTACTTCGGCGATTGGGAGCAGCGCGGCCGCGGTTGTGCCGAGCGTTCACCGGCCGGCACGGAATTCCGGATCCCGGCTCCGGGGGCCAACATGGTGACGGTGCGAGGGCCCGGTAACGGAACGGAGGGCTACTGCTTTCTGACCGCCACCACCAACAACTTCACCACCACCGGGCCATGGCCCTCCACCTTGCCGGGCCGGCTGCACGGGGAAACGACGACGGTCCCCGATGACCCTCAGGCGGCGCAGGCCGCGCTCGAACCGTCGCGCCGCAGGGTGAACGTCCGGATCACCCCGGCGCCCGACCCCGTGCTGACCGTGTCGATCGACTTCAACGACGGCAACGGCATGCAGCAGGTGCTGTCCACGCCCGCGCCCACACCGGTGCCCTCGACGTACAAGTTCGGGTTCGCGGCCTCCACCGGTCTGTTCACCGACGTCCACCTGATCCGCAACGTCGTCGTCCGCCCGGTGGCAGAGCGGCCGGAATTGACACTCGACAAGCGGATCGTGAACGACGCGCAGTTGCCCGACCCCGTGCCGGTGGGCACCGAGGTGCCCTACGAGTACGAAGTGACCAACAGCGGGAACATGAACATCACCGACCTGGCTGTGAACGACGACGTGGTCGAGGAGGTCACCTGCCCGCAGGCCACCTTGGACGTCGGCGAGACGATCATCTGCCGGGGCATCCACACCGTCACACGGCAGGACGCCGAACGCGGCTCGATCACCAACACCGCCACCGCGACCGGCATGGCCGACTCGACAGAGGTCACCTCGCCCGAGGCACAGGTCACGATCCAGGTCGCGGATGAAGGCGAGGGAATGCTCGAGCTGGACAAGAGCGTCGACAACTCCCGCCCATACCGGCCGGGAGACACGGTCGTCTATCGCTACACCGTTACCAACAACTCCGGCAGCACGGTGGATGACCTGCGGATCGAGGACAGCCACGTCCAGGACATCACCTGCGAGGACACAACCCTTGCCCCGGGCGCCGTCACGACCTGCACGGGCAGCTTCACCGTGCCGAGCAGCACGGGCGGCAAGTCGACGTGCAAGGGGCAGGACTGCCGCCGATCCATCACCAACACCGCCGTGGCCAGAGCCGGAGACCTGACCTCCACCCCGGCCACGGCCACCATCCAGGTGGTGCAGGGGCCACACCACTGCCCGCCGGAGAAGCCGGGGAAGAAGCCGCACCATTCTTGGACACCTCACCGCGGCACGAAATCAGAGTGTGGCTCGGTAACTCCCAACGAGAGCTCGGTAAACCTTGACGAGACCTGGATGTGGGTCACCGACTCTCCTGACAGTCCCGGCGACGAGGAGATATCGATGGGTACGAGAACCGCCTCGGCACGCGGGTAACCAAGCCCCCGCGGTGAGCATCCGCGCCGACTGCTGCGGTCCGGCCGGTCCGCGACCACGATCGGCCCGGGTGCTCACCGATGTCGACCGGCGCGGCTTGACGCCGCTCTAGCACACCAACATGACGCCGTACGGGTTGGTGCAACTGCGCCGTGACTGCCGCCTGAACCTGACCGGGCCGGCGTCCCGGCCGGAGGGTTGAGGCTCGTAAGGTGATCTGGCCGCCCTTGTGTCAAGGGCGGCCAGATCGCGGAGAGAGCAGGTCCGGGGGCGCGACCGTCTCACCAACCAAGTGCACTTGAGCTCTGCCCACGACGCGGCTTAGCCGAATACGGGGCGAATGCCGGCATCATGAGGTACCGCATTGTGCTCATGCGCGGTCCTGAAACAACCCGGTCGGCGTGACACAGCAGTGTGGCCCAGACCAATCGCTGCTTGGGTTGGCCGAGATCCGCACCGTCCACCTCGACGGAGCCCAGGACCCTGTACCGCACCCGAGAATCCTCCGACATCGCTGGCATCCTAAACGGGACATCAGTTGCGAAGAAGGTCGGCGTCGGCTCGTCCGTACATGATCCGTTGATCATCTGGAGTCCGCCCGACCAGCCGCTGTTCGTCGACCGCCACACTGCCGAGCAGGTCCTACCCCCGAAGGACTCCTCCAAGGCGCTGCTGCTACGGGAGGCCGAGGACAACCTGCGGCGCATGCTCGCCACCATCCCCCTCACCGACGACGAACGAGCCGCCGTCGACGGCGGCCAGCTTGCCCTGGACAGGCTCCTCGAGCAGCTCGCCGACGTTCCCACCCCCGCCGGACCTACTCCGCGCGAGCTTCAACGCCCAGCCGGCGCGGTGCTCCTGCCGATCGTGGAAGTCAGGCAAAGCGGTACCTTGCCGCCGTGACCCTCGAAGACTTCTGGACGCTGATTCACCAGTCCGCCGCCGAGAGCAGCGGCCAGGACCAACGCACCGAATGGCTCACCGCGCACCTCGCACGCCTCCCGGTCACCGAGATCATCGAGTTCGAGCTGCACCTCACCGCCCAGCGAAAACGGGTCGACACCCGACACATGTGGGGCGCCGCCTGGAACATCTTTCAGGGGTGGTGCTCCGACGACAGCTTCTGGTACTTCCAACCCTGGCTCGTCGGCCTCGGTCACGACACCTTCGAACGCGTAGCCGCGCACCCCGACGCCCTCGCCGAAACCCGCGAGGTCCGCCGCCTTGCCGGACGCCCAAGATCACAGTGGGCCGACGACGAGTGGCCGGAATGGGAAAGCATGAACTACATCGCACTCGACGCCTACGATCGCGCCACCGGAGAAGAAGAGGGGCTGGAAGACGCCCTCGAAGCACGAGGCCTCTACCGCATCTGCGACGCCCCGAGGACGAACGCTGGGACTACGACGACATCGAACAACGCCGCACAAGGCTCCCTCGACTCACAGAACTGCTGGGCGAGCACCACCCCACCACTTGACAGATCTGATTCCACATCATGATGCGGTTCACGTTGCCTTCCACCGCGCCGGAGCGTCCCGGGCGCTGCCGAGGGAAACCTCGTTCGCGCAGCTCGGCCAAGAGCCGGTCGGTGCTGCGGCAGCCTTGTTCCCAGCGTTCGTGCAGGTAGGGAGGATGAGCATCGAGGATCGTCTGGCGTGGTACGCGCTCGTCGCTGATCAGTTCGCCGGCGCCGGCGGCGGTGGCGTAGCGGCGCACCGTCCTGCGAGAGAGCCGCTACTCGCGGCCTTCACGCACCCGCCACCTCCCTGATGTCCTCCGGGCTGATGCGGAAGCCGCGCACGACCTCCTCATTGAGCACGATCACGCCGCCGGCGATCGCCCCCCATCGCGAGCCCCTCGTGCTGAGGCGGCCCCAGCTTGCGCATGCGCCCCGCGTCCAGGCGATCACGGAAGATCCGCTCCGCCAGGACTGGCACCCCCCTACGACGAAGTCCGGTCATCGGCACGTCGCGGCGCCGGACCCGAGCGCCTCCGTTCGTCCCCGGCGAGCGGGCAGTTGCGCCTGAGCAGCGAAAAGCGAGATCATCACGCATGCTCGACCCCTTGCCCGAGGACGATGGGACTTCACCGACGGTCTCCACGCCGCATTTCGTGGGTCGTGATCGGGAGATGGCGGCGCTTCGAGTCGCCTTGGCCCGGCCGCCGGCGATCGTGCTGGTGGAGGGTGAGGCGGGGATCGGGAAGAGCCGGCTGCTGCGAGAGTGGCTGGCCGCGCCGGACCGGCGCACCGCCCTGGTCTCGGTGTGCCCACCGCTTCGCGAGTCGCTGACGTTGGGGCCGATCGTCGACGCGTTCCGTGGGATCGACCGCCCGGTGTCGCGATTGGGGCTCACCGAGCTCGCGGGTGCGTTACGGCCCTTGTTCCCTGAATGGTCCTCGGACCTGCCGCCCGCACTGCCGTCGTTGAACGATGCGAAGGCGGCACGGCATCGCCTGTTCCGCGCCCTGGAGGAGCTGCTGCGGGCTCTGCGTGTCGATGTTCTCGTGCTCGAGGACGCTCACTGGGCCGACGAGGTGACCTTGGAGTTCCTGCTGTTCGTCGCCTCTCGGCAGCAATCGGACGGGCCGAGCCTCGTGATCTCCTATCGCCCGGAGGAGGTGGACGCCCGATCGCTGCTGCTGCGGCTGACGTCCCGGTTTCCGGCCGGCGTGACCCAGCTGAGGATCGCCCTGGCGCCGCTGCGACCCGGCGACACGGCGGCGCTGGTGTCCTCGATGCTGGACGGCAACCCGATATCGCAGGAGTTCACGACGTTCATGCACGAGCGGACCGGTGGGGTGCCTCTGGTGCTGGAGGAGTCGGTTCGCCTCATGTGCGACCGTGCCGACCTCGTCTTCCGCGACGGACAGTGGGTCCGGCTGAAGCTGCGCAAGTTGCAGGTGCCGCCGACGGTGCGCGACTCCACCCGGGAGCGGGTGGGCCGTCTGTCGCCGACGGCGCAGCAGGTGTTGCGAGCCGCGGCCACGTTGGCCGAGCGGTCATCGGTGGCCACGATCGCGATGACCGCAAGTCTGTCACCGGCCGCGTGCCGGGGCGCCATCGCGGAGGCGGCCGACGTCGGCGTCCTGGACGGAGACGACCGCGGCCAGTGGCGATTCCGGCACGTGCTGGCCGCCACGGCTGTCTACGAAGCGATCCCGTTGACCGACCGCAGGCACTTCCACCTGCTGGCCGGCCGGGCCTTGGAGGACATCGATCCGCCGCCGGTCGCGCGCCTCGCCCACCACTTCCGTGAGGCGGGCGAGACACGGTCCTGGGCGCGGTACGCCGAGCAGGGCGCCGAGCTGGCCATGGCCTCGGGTGACCACACCAAGGCGGTCGACCTGCTGGTCGATCTGGTTTCGTGGTCCGAGCTGCCGCCGGCGGATCGGGCACGGGTCGCGCGCATCGCCGGAGTGGCCGCACTGGGCCGTCGTGAACCGGTCGACGAGGTCTACCACCGCGTGATCCGTACGTTGCGCTCGGTGCTGGAGACCCCCGGTCTCTCCGCCCGCCAGCAGGCCGAGATCCGTAACCCCTTGGGCCGGCTCCTGATCATCGGGGGTGAGGCGCAGGCCGCGCTCAGCGAGCTCGAGCAGGCGGTGACCAACCTCGACCATGACCCGGTCGAGGCGGCCCGGGCCATGACCTATTTGGGATGGGCCTACGCGGGACCGTGGCCGGCGTCGACCCATCGGCGTTGGCTGGATCGCGCCGCTGAGCTCACCGCCGAAGTCGACTCTCCCGCGGAGCGGCTCAACCTGGCCGGCAACCGAGCCGCCGCGTTGCTCATGCTCGGCGAGGAGGAGGCCTGGGACGTCGTCGCCGACCTGCCCATCGACGGCGCGACCTCGGTGGAGCGTCTCGACGTGGCCCGCATCCACACCAATGTCGGGACCGGCGCACTGATCTGGGGCCGGTACGCCGACGCGGAGAAACACCTCGCCGTGGCCATGCGCCTTGCCGAGGCCGAGCATGCGTCTCGGCTGCGGCACAACGTGCGGCTCGAACAGACCAACCTGGCGTGGTTCACCGGCCGGTGGGAGGGTCTCGCGGAGACAAGCGCGGCGCTCGCCGACGCCGACCGGGACCGGCCGGCGCACTACCTCGGCAGCATTCGCCTCGCGGCCCGGCTGGCGGCCGCAACCGGACGGCGGCGCGCCGCGGGGGAGCAGTTCCGGCTGGTCCTTGAGGAGTCCGCCCGTCTCGGCGCGGCCGACGACACGATGGAGGCCGCCGCCGCGCTGGCCAGACTGTGGCTGACGGACGGAAACAGCGGCCGGGCGCTGCAGATCACGAACGAGCCGATGGACACGGTCCGGAGAAAGGGCATCTGGGTCTGGGCGACGGACCTCGTCCCCGCCCGGATCGAGGCGCTCCTCGACGCGGGCGACCTGCGGGCCGCGAAACGCCTGGGCGACCAGTTCGCCAGAGGTCTGCGTGGCCGTACGGCGCCTGCGTCTCGCGCCGCCCTCGCCGTATGCCGTGCTCTGCTGGCCGCCGCGGCCGGCGACCACGCCCGCACGGCGCGGGCGTACGACCGGGCGGCGCGCGCCTGGGACGCGTTGCCGCGCCCCTACGACGCCATGCTCGCCCGCGAGCGTCAAGCCGAGGCGCTCATGGCGCAAGGCCAGATCGAACAGGGCCTGGAGCTGCTGGCCGCACAGTACGAGCACCTGTTCAGGCTCGGAGCCCGCGGCGATGCGGACCGTGTCGCGCAGCGGCTTCGCGAACACGGCGCCGAGGTTCCGCGATTGTGGCGCGGCGGCCGGCGAGGGTACGGCGACCGGCTCTCACCTCGTGAGCTCGACGTGGTCCGACTGGTCGTCGCCGGCAAGACGAACCGGGAGATCAGCCGGATCCTGGCCAAGTCACCGGCCACGGTGGATCAACAGCTGCGTGCGGCGATGCGCAAGTTGAAGGTGAGTTCCCGGACCGCGCTCGCGGTCAAGGCGGTAGAGGCCGGAGTGTTCGCGGAAGAGGATTCCCTCGGCGACCTGTCATGAAAATTGACGTATCCGGCGGATAGCGAAGTTCGCTCGTCACCCCGAGCATGACTCCATGATCCATGGCCCTAGGGCAGTGCATGCCTGAGCGACCTGTCGCGCGCGACGACTCCCTCATCGAGCACCAGCGACCACTTGAGCTGTCGCGCGTCAGCACCCCTGACGCCCCCGGCGCCCCTGACGCCCCCGACACCCGGGATGACGTCGATGACGGCGATGACGAGAGCCACGACCCCTACCAACCCCTGTAGGCCGGAGGACCCCCCACGTGAGACTGCAAGCCCTCGTCACTTCGCTGGCCTTAGCGGTCGGCTTGAGCATGATCTCGCCACCACCGGCGTCGGCCGCTGAGCCGGATCCCGGTGCACCCGCCGACAAGATCGCGTCGGATCTGAAGGGCCGCTTCCGCACGGAGCCGGTCGCCGACTTCTGGATCACGTTCGACACCAAGGCCGACCTCGCGCCGGCGAAGAAGATCGCCGATTGGACCGCTCGCGGTCAGTTCGTCTACGACGCGCTGAAGGGCGCGGCCAAGACCTCCGCGGAGTCCGTCTCCGCCGAACTCGACGCGGCGGGCGTGAAGTACACGTCCTACCCGCTCGTCAACGCCGTGCTCGTCAAGGGCGGCACGCAGCAGCTCGCACTCGACGTCGCCTCGGTCGGGCAGGTCGCCGAGATCCACGCGTCGCCACAGGTCGCGCTGGTCGAGCCCGTGGACGAGAAGACGCCGGACGACCAGGCCGCCCGCCCCGCCACCCCCAAGGCCACCGCCGAGGACGGCAGCGTCCCGTGGGGTCTGGACGCCATTCACGCCCCCGAGGCCTGGGCCAAGGGGGCCACCGGTGCGGGCATCACCGTGTCCAACCTCGACTCGGGCGTTCAATTCGACCACCCCGCCCTGACGCGGCAGTACCGCGGCAGGAAGCCCGACGGCACCGTCGACCACAACTACAACTGGATGGCCACCCGGGGCACGTGCACCGGAGCGCCGTGCGACGACAACGGACACGGCACGCACACCATGGGCACCATGGTCGGCGACGACGGCACCAACCACGTCGGCGTCGCCCCGGACGCGCAGTGGATCGCGACGAACGGCTGCTGCGACAGCACCGGCGTCGAGTCGTTGCTCAAGTCCGGCTGGTGGCTGCTCGCCCCGACCGACGTCAACGGGAACAACGCCGACCCGTCCAAGCGCCCCCACGTCATCAACAACTCGTGGGGCCAGAACGCCGAGCACAACTTCGACGACTTCTTCCGGGCCATCGACGAGGCCTGGAGCGCCGCGGGCATCTTCAGCGTCTGGTCGTCGGGCAACACCACGCCGTACGCGGCGTGCGACACCGTCTCCTCGCCCGGCTCCGCCGAGAGTGCCTACTCGGTCGGCGCCTACGCGTCTGACGGCACGCTCGCGTTGTTCTCCCGTAAGGGCGAGGGTGAAGAGGGCCGGATCAAGCCCGAGATCTCCGCTCCGGGCGTCGCCGTCACTTCGTCCTACCCGAATAACAGTTACACCGAGATGTCCGGCACGTCGATGGCGGCTCCCCACGTCGCCGGCGCCGTCGCCGGCCTGTGGAGCTACGACCCGACCCTCATCGGGCAGGTCGAGGAGACCCGCCGCCTGCTGGCCGAGTCGGCCGCCGACGTCGACGACACCGAGTGCGGCGGCACCGCCGGCTTCAACAACAAGTACGGCGAAGGCCGGCTCGACCTCGTCCGCCTGCTCGAGCTCGCACCCCGGCAGGGCGGCACCCTCACCGGTGTCGTCGCCGCCGACGGCGCCCCGGTCTCCGGCGCCGACGTGATGATCAGCGGACCGTTCAGCCGGTCCGTCGGGACCGACAAGGACGGCCGGTTCACGGTAAGCCTCCCGGTCGGCGACTACCAGATCAGCACCAAGGTCTTCGGGTACCTGCCCGCGACCGCGAGCGCCACGATCACCCTCGGCCAGAACACCTCGGTCGAGGTCGCCCTCACCGCCGCCGCGCGCCACGACATCAGCGGCAGGGTCATCGACGACAAGAAGCAGCCCGTCCCGAACGCCGACGTCTCCGTCAAGGACACGCCGCTGGACGCCGTGCGTACGGACGCCAACGGCGCGTTCACGATCGCCGGTGTGCCGGAGGGCCAGTACGGGCTCGCCGTCACGCCCAACGCCTGCTTCTCGCCGGCGTCCGTCCCGCTGACCGTCGGTGCCGAGAACAAGCCGCTGGAGATCCCGGTCGGGCTCGTCGTCGACAAGGGCGGCTACAGCTGCTCCCTCTCTGAGGGGGAGTACCTGCGCGGCACCGACCCGGTCACCTTCACGAGCGGCGTGTGGGCGACGGTGAAGCTGCCGTTCCCGATCGCGCTCTACAACGGCAGCCACGACACCCTCGGAATCGGCCTGCGCGGCGTGATCTCCCCGGACACCTCCACCGGACCCGGTAGCGGCGGTGCGGGCATCTTCCCGTTCTACGTCCAGTCCCCCGTCCAGTTCGCCCCCGGCGGGGGAGTGTTCACGGCGGCCACCAAGGTCGACGGTGAGGACGCGTTCGTCATCGAGTACCGCGACGCCAAGATCTGGGCCTACCCGATCCGGTCCGAGTACACGGAGCCGGTCAGCTTCTCGGCCACGCTCACCCGCTCGGGCAAGGTGATCTTCGGGTACGGCGACGGCATCGGGACCGACGACCCGGTGACCGGCGGCGCCCGCACCATCACCGGCATCCAGGGCTGGGCCGGTGTGGACGGCATCCGGTTCTCCGAGAACGTCCCGGTGCTCCACGACGGGATGATCGTCACCTACGATCTTCCCGACTGGGGCTACCTCGACGCGACCGTCGTCGACAAGAACGACGGCCTGCCGGTGTCCGGGGCCAAGGTCTTGTTCACCGGCAAGAACGGCCTCGTCGAGAGCGTCACGACCAACGGGACGGGCGTCGTGCGTCGCCAGCTGCCGGTCGGCGGCTACACGATGACCGTCGAGGCGCCGAACTACGTGACGGGGTCGTACGACTTCACCCTCGACAAGCTCTACGCGAAGGCGACGATCGACGCGCGCCTCAGCACGGGCGTCGCCGGTCTGAAGGCCAGCGGCCTCGACGCCGTGATGGGAACCGGCCAGAACGGTGTGGGCTCGCTGACGCTGACCAACACCGGTTCCGCCCCGCTCACGTACGACCTGGGCGAGGCCGCGCGCCACCCCGAGCTCGACGCTCCCGGCGCCACCACGCGCACCGGGAAGGGTGCGGACAGCACGATCGACCTCACCGCGTGGAAGGCCGGTGCGAGCGGCATGAAGCCGTCGAACGTCGACGGCAAGGCCGCGACGGCGAGCGCCGCGGAGGCGAAGGCGGCCGGCAAGGTCGGCACGACCTCCGGCGGCGACGTCATCACCCGCATCGAGATCCCGGGCACGATCGCGGAGAAGGAACCCTCCGGCATCGGGTACGACGGGGACGTCTGGGTCCACGACTACAACGCGCGGACCAACACCGCCTACACCGTGACGGGCAAGCGGACCGGCAAGGTCTTCGACGCCTCGTGGAACCCCAAGTACCGGGCATTCGACATGGCGCTCGACACCAAGACCGGTGACATGTGCCAGATGGAAGACAGCCCGGCCAGCTACATCCACTGCTTCGACCGGGAGACAGGAAAGGAGACCCGGCAGATCAAGGGCGACTGGTCCACGCTGCAGCTGACCGGACTCGCCTACAACCCCACCGAGGACGTGTTCTACGTCGGCGGCCGGGCGAACGGCATGATCGGAACCGTCGCCGGGACCTCGCACGACAACGCGGGTGCGCTGCTGTCCTTCTGCGCCCCGCCGCTGCCCGAGGTGATGGGCCTGGCCTACAACCAGGCCTCCGACACCATCTGGTACACCGACCTCACCTCGAACAGGCCCACCCGCCTGCTGCAGGTCGACCCCGACGACTGCTCGCTCGTCAACGCGTGGTGGTTCCCAGGCCAGAAGGCGGGCCAGGGCGGCGGCCTCGAGACCGACGCGACCGGGGCGCTGTGGGCAGCGGACCAGATCGCCGATGACGTCGTGCTGGTCGACGTCGAGGACGACCTGGTCACCGACCTGCCCTGGCTGTCGCTCTCCTCGACCGGCGGCACCCTTGCCCCGGGCGAGTCGACGACGGTCAAGGTCTCGATCTCCTCGAAGGACGCCGACCCGGGCACTCTCGGCGCGAACATCATCGTGCGGTCCGACTCCGGGCGGCAGCCCAAGACCTACGTCCCGGTGACGCTCACGACCACGAAGTACCAGGTCGGCGTCAACGCCGGCGGCCCCTCGTTCACCGACGCCTCCGGCTACACCTGGTCCGGTGACCAGGCGGCCCGTGGCAAGGCGTGGGGCTACACCGGGAAGGGCAGGACGATCTCCACGAGGGCCCCGATCGCGGGCACCGAGGACGACGCCCTGTTCCAGGCCCAGCGCACCACGCCGGGCAAGGACCTGGTCTACACGTTCCCCGACGCGCCGAAGGGCACCTACGCCGTCGACCTCGGGTTCGCCGAGATCGAGCAGGTCAAGCCGGGCAAGCGGGTGTTCGACGTCCTCATCGACGACGAGCTGACGCAGTACGCCTACGACCCCGTGCGAGCCGTCCGCTCCAACACCGCCGACTGGCACACCGCCGTCGTGCAGCACGACGGCGGTCCGCTGACCGTGGAGCTGCGGGGCAGCAAGGGTCTGCGGGCTCCGAGCATCGCGGCGCTGCGCGTGACGCTCGATCCGCGCGGAGACAAGGCGGAGCCGGAGCCCCAGCCCGAGGAGCCGGAGCCGGGCCCCGTGCCCGTGGCCCCCGCCGGTCGCTCGTACGCGATGAAGGTGACCGACGGGCTCTACCGCCAGGGTACGGAGGATTCCGGGTGGCACGGCGATGACGTCTGCGGCGTGCTGTGGTTCGACTCCAGCTTCCTGTTCCCGTTCTACGACACGGCCTGGGACGGCGTGTGTGTGACGACGAACGGCTCGCTGATCTTCGACCGGGCCGGCGCCCTGGGGAGCAACACGGCGCTGCCGTCGCCATACGCGTTCGACGCGATCTTCCCGTTCTGGGACGACCTGATCGTCGACGACGAGGCGGGCATCTACTTCGGCACCACCGAGGTGGACGGCCTGGCCGCTGAGGTCGTCGAGTGGCGCAACGCCACCTTCGACAGTGACAGGACGGCCCGGGTGAGCTTCTCGGTCACCCTGATCGCGGACGGCCGCATCCAGATCGGGTACGGCGACGGCATCGGCGGCGACAACCCCGTCACCCGCGGGTCGTCGGCGACGGTCGGCCTGGAGAGCCTGACGCGCAACCCCGCGAGCCAGTACTCCTTCAACCAGCCCATCCTGACGGCCGGTCTGGGGCTGGAGTACACCCTCCCGGCAGCCGGCACGATCGAGGGCACGGTCACCGACAAGAACGACGGTAAGCCGATCGCGGGCGCGATCGTCACGCTCACCGGGCCGAACGGTGAGCGGGTCATCACCGCCGATGCGAAGGGCCGGTGGAAGGCCCAGGCGCTGGTCGGTGCGAACACCGTGCAGGTCTGGGCGCCGAACTACGTCACGGCCGCCCACCCCGTGACCATCGCCAAGAAGGACCAGGCCGAGGTGGTCGACACGGCGTTGACCACGGGCGTCGCGACCGTCACGGGAGGTGACCTCGACTGGCTCCTCGGCCCGGACCAGAAGGCGACCGCCGGCGTGACCGTGACCAACACCGGCTCCGCCCCGCTCGAGGTGCGGCTCAGCGAGCAGAAGCGCACCAGCGACGGCGGGCACGAGGCCGCCGACCTTCCGTGGCTGACCCTCACGGGCGCGGCCGCGGCCGGCACGGTCAAGCTCGCGGCCGGCGAGTCCACCACGGTCACGGCAACGGCCGACAACGCCGCCGTCGAGCCCGGCGTGCTCGTCGGGGACGTGCTCGTGGCGTCGAACGCCGGCAAGGGCGAAGCCCAGCTCAGGCCGGTTCGTTTGGCGACCTCGTCCTACTGGAAGGGCGTCGACGCGGGCGGCCCCGGGCACGTCGGCGCCGACGGCTTCGTCTGGTCGCCCGACCAGCAACTCGGCTCGCGGCCGTGGGGCTACGTCGGCGGCAAGGCGCGTACCACCAAGGCCGGCATCGGCGGCACGGAGGACGACGACCTGTTCCGCACCCAGCGGACCGGTGAGACGTTCGCCTACGTCTTCAAGAACGCGCCCGCCGGGATGTACCGGATCGGCCTCGACTTCGCGGAGATCGAGAAGGTCAAGGTCGGCAAGCGTGCCTTCGACGTCCTGGTCGACGGCGAAGCCGTGCTCCACGACCACGACGTGCAGAAGAAGGTGGGTGCGCTGACCGCGGACGTGAACACGGTCACCGTCGAGCACGGCGGTGGCGATCTGAAGGTCGAGTTTCTCCGCGAGATCGGCGAGCACGACCCGATCATCAACGCCCTGAAGGTCCAGCAGGACCCGCGCCTATGAGATAGCCAAGTGGTCAGAGCCTCCTCGGAGAGGATCGCCGTGGAGGCTCTGACCACGCCTACCGAGTTCGCGGCTTTCGACCTGCGCTCGCCGCAAACTCCATCCATGCGGTTCAAGCCGCATGTCAGTGCTCGTGGCACTCTGCCAACCCGCTGTGCCGAGGCATGTGACCGACGGTGGCATGAAATCCAGGAACGCGACTCCACCGAAGTCGGGGCACACCAGATCTCTCAACCCTCGCCCAGACCACAACCGAACCAGATCAAAGCGCCCAGTGATTTTTCTGCGGCTCCTTAGGTAGCCGACTGTCCGGAATCTGCTGGGCACCCCAGCTTCACACTGTGGCGGGGCCATCGCATGGTTACTGCCTGTTACTCGGCTGACTGGCGGACCTTGGCCGCCACCGTCCGGAAGGCCCGGCCGATCGCCTCCAGTTCGGACGGGCTGAGCAGGTCGATGAAGTGCTCGCGCACGGTTCGCACGTTGTCCATGGCGGCCTTGACGAGCACCGCCCGTCCCGTCTCCGTCAGCGACGCGACCACACCCCGCTTGTCCTCGTCGTCGTTGCCTCGCTGGACGAGCCGGCGGGCCTCCAGCCGGGCGACGGTGTGCGACAACCGGCTGCGGGAGTAGTACGACAGCTCGGCGAGTTCGGCCATGCGCAGGCGGCCCTCGGGCGCCTCGGACAGCCGCACCAGGATCTCGAAGTCCGCCAGCGAGAGGTTGTGGTGGCGGCGAAGCCGACGGTCGCGCAGTTCCAGCAGCAGCGCCGACCCTTCGACGAAGGAGCGCCAGTCCCGCTGCTCGGCGTCGTCCAGCCATTCGGAATCATCCATGCGCCAAGGATAGTGGTTGATGATTTCAACTAGCGTGGGTTAGCATGTCCCCTCGTGGTTGAGATCTTCAACTACATCGTGGCGGGGACCCGCCCGCGTTGCCGAGAGGAGCCCCATGAACGCGAAGCTGTTCACGCTCGCTTCCGGTAACTTCGTGGTCGGGGTCTCAACGTTCGTCATCGCGCCCATGCTCGGCCGCATGAGCGCGGACCTGCACGCCGGCCGAGCCGTGGTCGGGCAGCTCATCGTGGTGTACGCGCTCGCCTACGCACTTGGCGGCCCCTTGCTCACCACTCTGGTCGGGCACCGGCCGCCACGGCAGGTGCTGCTCGTCGCGCTGGCCGTGTTCGGCGTCGGCAACGCCCTGACCGCGGTCGCGATGGACTTTCCCGGTGCGGCCGCCGCGCGCGTGATCGCCGGCGTAGGCGCCGGCGTCTACACCGCCAACGCACTCGCAGTCACACGTCGCCTGGTCACAGGAGATCGGCAAGGACGCGCCGTGGCAGTTGTGGTGGGTGGTCTGACGACGGCCATCGTCCTCGGCCTTCCGATCGGTGCGTGGCTGGGTAGCGCGACGAACTGGCGCGTGGTGCTCGGCCTGCTCGCACTCCTCGCCACACTGCCGATGGCCGGAACCCTGTCGCTACCGGCGCTCGACGGATCGCCCGCGGTCGCAATCAGGCAACGGGTGGCGCCGCTGCGAGATCGGCGGGTTCTCGCCACCCTGCTGGCGACATGGCTGTGCCTGACAGGAAGCTGGACGGTGTACAACTTCATCGACGAGGTGCTGCTGCCGGCCACCGGGGGCGACCCGGGCCGCCAGTTCCTGACGTTACTCGTCTTCGGAGCAGGGGCGATGGCCGGCAACCTCCTCGCCGGACGGCTGGCGGATCGGTACGGTCCGGGTCGCACAATCGCGGCGGCCGCACCCGCACTCACTGTCGCGGTCCTGGCAGTCCCGTTGGTGGCGGTCACCATGCCGCTCGTGCTGCTGAGTGTCGGTGCTTGGGCGATGCTGCATTGGATGGTCAACGTCCCGCAGCAGTTGCGCGTCGCCGCGGCGGCGCCTGATGTGGCGCCCATCGTGCTCGGCCTCCACCAGAGCGCCATCTATCTCGGCATCAGCGCAGGCGGACTCGTCGGAGCCATCGGCTACAGCCTGGCCGGCCGTCCCGGCATCGGCTACGCCGCGTTCATCACCGGGCTCCTGGCGCTGACCGCACTGTGGTGGTCGATGCGCACCCGGCCGGACAGCGGCGGGGCCGGCACGGACGATACCCAGGGCAGCCACACCCGGAGCTGACCAGCTCAGGCCCATGAAGAAAGCAGGAAAGGTTATGACTGATCGAATTGCCATCACGGGCGTGCGGGTCTTTGACGGATATCGGCTGTCCGAGCCACGTACGGTCGTCATCGCCGGCGGCGTGATCGGCGTCGACGCTGACGGTGCCGAGGTCATCGACGCTGACGGTGGTGTGCTGCTGCCCGGCCTGATCGATGCGCACATTCACCTCAGCGGCGAGGACACGCGGGAGAAACTCTGCTCGTACGGGGTCACCACAGGGCTGGACATGGCGACCTGGCCGGCGCGGCGATTGACCAGGCTGCGCGGCGTGCCGGGCGGGAGCGACGTGCGAAGCGCGGGCACCCCCGCCATCGGCCCAGGCGGCCTGCACTCGCGCATCCCGACGATGCCGGCCGACGCCATCGTCACCGGCCCGGACCAGGCAGAGCCGTTCGTCGCCGCGCGGCTGGCCGAAGGCAGCGACTACATCAAGATCGTGGCCGATCCGGGCGAAGGCGGCCCGGACCAGGAAACCGTGACGGCCCTGGCTCGCGCGGCGCACGCCCACGGCAAGCCGGTCGTGGTGCACGCCGTGTCCCAGGCCGCGGTCATCATGGCCCTCGATGCCGGTGCGGACATCATCACCCACGTCCCGCTCGGCCCACCACTGGACCTGCCGGTCGTGGCCCGGATCGCGGACGCCGGCTGCACCGTGGTTCCGACAATGACCATGATGGAAGGCATCGCGGCAACGATCGGACGGCCGGAGGGACTCGCAGGGGCCCGCCGCAGCGTGGGCCTGCTTCACCAGGCCGGAGTGCGGATCGTGGCAGGCACCGACACGAATGACACGGCCGGCGTGCCGTTCCAGCCCGAAGCCGGCACCAGCTTGCACCACGAACTCGAACTGCTGGTCGACGCCGGTGTGAGCCCCGCCGAGGCGCTACGCGCGGCCACCCGGCTCGCGGCCGAGGCGTTCGGCCTCACCGATCGCGGTGCTGTCGAGCCAGGGCTGCGCGCCGACCTGATCCTGATCGACGGTGACCCGCTTGGCGACATTCGCGCTACCCGGAACATCCATCGCATCTGGTGCGGCGGCGTCGAGCACACCCCGGTCGGGCAGAACCGCGCTCTCCGGTGACCGTGAACCGGCTCCATCCGCCGGCTCCGGAGCAATAGTCAAGACCTGTGGATCATGAATTCCTAGGCGGCTGTGGGGACGGGTGATCCTGAGGGTCGTTCGACGAGCTGGCCGTCGACGAAGGTGGCGCCGGCACGGACGAGGGCGACCGGGTGGGCGCCGTTGGCGGCGCGCCAGCGGGTCTAAGCGGATTCGATCAGCTTGAACGCCATGGCCAGGTCGGCGGCACGGGAGCCGGGTCCCTTGGTGACCTTGGTGCGGTGCCGGACTGTGGCGAAGGTGGACTCGATCGGGTTGGTGGTGCGCAGATGCCGCCAGTCCCGGCCGGATAGTCGTAGCAGGCCAGCAGCTCTTCCACGTCGCTGGTGACCCGCGCCGGGCGCAATCAAGCAGCAGGTCGGCCCGCGACTCGGCCGACTCGCGGTAGCCGTCTGCGAGGGCGACGAGTTCCTTGCGGCCGTCGGCGCGCACCCCGATCAGCACCAGCAGGCACGACTTGTGCCCCCGGAGTCGAATGTCGACGTGGATGCCATCAGCTCACAGGTAGGCGTAGTCGACGTTCGACAGGTCACGGGCGGCGAACACGCGCTGCTCGCCCTTCCACTGCTCGGTGAGCTTGGTGATGACCGGCGCCGACAGCCCGGCGCCGGTGCCGAGGAACTGGCCCAGGGCGGGCACGAAGTCACCGGTGGACAGGCCATATGGATCAGAGGCGTGAGGCTATGTCCGACTGTCTATGGGGCGGGCTCGGGGTCGAGTGACGGGGCGCCGGCCCAGTCCGGCAGGGGTTCGCAGCGTCTCCTCCACTGTGGTGGCAGGCGAATGCCCTCGGCAACGGCGACGATGCCCCCGACGATGGCGCAGGTGGTGTCGACGTCCCCTCCGGCCACCGCCGTGGTCCATATGGCCGCCTCGTAGTCGTGGCGTTCCCGGGCTGCCACCCAGAGGGTGAACGGCACCGTGTCGTGCGCGGTGACCTGTCGTCCGTTCCCGAGCACCTGGGCGGCTAGCGAGGGGTCGCTGATGGTGAGGAGTTGCCGGGCCTCGGTGATGCCGTCGTGGACCATGCTCGCGGGTACGTGTTCGCTGATTCGATCGAGGAAGTGTCCGGCGGGCAGGTCGGGTTCCGCCACGGTTACGGCTGTCGCCACCGCTACGGCTATGGCGCCGGCCACTGCCTCGGGATGGGTGTGGGTGACCTGTGCCGACAGGGCGGCCTGTCGGACGGCCTGTTGCAGGTCGTCGGCGAACCAGGCGCCAAGTGGTGCCACGCGCATCGCGGCGCCGTTGCCCCAGGAGCCCTTGCCGTCGAAAAGCTCGGCGGAGAGCGTCCGCCAGTCGCCTCCTTCGCGTACCAGCCGGAGCATCCGGTTCGTCGCCGGACCGTATCCGCGGTCGAAGTCATGACGGCTGGCGAAGTTGGTGGCGAGCTCGTCCTGGTCGATGGTGCGGTGATCCGCCAGGACGCGATAGATGGAGCACGCCATCTCGGTGTCGTCCGTCCACTGCCACGGGCCTGGCGGAAGAGAGCGAGAGGAGAAGGCGTGACGATTGGCCGGAACAAAGAGTTGGGAACCGAAGGCGTCGCCGAGAGCCAGGCCATGGAGTGAGGCTGTGGCTCGTGCAAGGAGGTGAGCTGACATCGCTCTCATTGTGAAGTACGTCGGCTGTTCGCGGACACCGTGCCCACAACGCCCACAACGCCCACAACGCCCACAACGCGACCCCGCCCACAACGCCCACCACGCACGACGCCGCCGAGCGCCGGGTGACCGAGCTCTACACCAAGCCCGCCGAGCTACTCGGCAACGACCGGCCGAGACGCCCCCCACAGGCTCCCGTCCGGTGGAGTCCGGACTCCGGCCCTGCGCGTACGGCTGCCGTCCGCCGCCCTCCCCCCGTTCTCACCGGGCAGAGGTGCGGCCGAGCCTGCTCTCCAGGCCGTCCAGGATGCGCTCGACGCCGTAGACGAAGGAATCCGCGCGAAGCTGCTCCGGGTCCTTGGTCTGCACCGTGGCACGCCCGTCGCGCAGGAGCGGATACTCCTGCAGAGCCTCTTCGGTGGCCGGTCGCAGGCTCTCCAGCCAGTCCTGCTCGTTCTGGCCGCTGCGGGCGAGCACCGACAGGTAGGCGGCCTCGCTGGTGGTCATCCCGATGACGTAGGCGATGAGCAGTTTCATGGCCTGATCGGCCTCGTCAGCGGCGAAGCCCGCCGCTCTGAACAGGGCGAGCATACGCTCCGACTGCCGCATCAGGTTGGGCCCGAGATAGGCGAGCCCGACCTGGCCGAGCACGGAGACGACCCAGGGATGACGCAGCACCATCGAGCGCAGGCTGTGGGCGGAGTCGGTGACGGCAGCCCGCCAGTGTGCGAGGTCGGCGGCGGGCACCCGAACCTCGCCGTAGATCTCGTCCACAACCAGCTCGATCAGCTCGTCCTTGTTGGCCACGTGCCGATAGAGGGATGTGGCTCCCGCGCCGAGCCGGGCGCCGAGGCTGCGCATGCTCAGGGCGTCGATGCCCTCGGCGTCCAGGAGCTGGATGGCCTCGGAGACGATCCGGTCGCGACTCAGCGACGGCTGCTCCCGTTGGGGACGCGGGCGGGCCCACACCGAGGGGATGGGCTGCTTCTCGGCCGGCATTCAGTCCTCCTCCTTGCTGAACGCCCATCGTAGCGTACGGCGTTCGCAAGATGCGTACAGCGATCTCACCTGTCAGGTGCCCATGGACCCGCGGTGATGGGGTGGCGCGAGCTGTGCTGGTGCGCGGCCGTACGGCCGCCCCGCCCCACTGCGTCCTTGGGTCGCCAAGTCGCACGACAGCCCGGTCATGTGTGGCGGAACCTAACGAACGGCTGGACCGCCGGGTCTGCTCGCCGCTTCCGCCCAGGAGGCCGTGCGCGGTTGCGAACGTCGTTCCAATGTGCGTACAGTGTGCGCATCAAGAGAACGGTGTACAGGAGTGAGTATGGCTACGAACGTGCAGTGGACCGAGCAGGGCGATTGGATCGCCGGCGGTGACTGGGGGAGTGCTGGCTCGCAGGGACAGACCTTCGATCTGGACCGCTGGCAGGCGCGCTTCGACGAGCTGCGCCGGCGGCACCACGTGCCGGGCGCGTCCCTGGCGGTGCTGGTCAACGGGCAGGTGCACGAGCTGGCGAGCGGCGTCCTGCACCGCGGCACCGGTGTGCCGGTGACGACCGACGCGGTGTTCCTGTCCGGCTCGATCGCCAAGGTCTACACGGCCACCCTGGTGATGCGGCTGATCGACGAAGGTCGGCTGACGCTGGACACCCGGGTGGCCGACGTCCTGCCCGAGTTCGCCACCCCAGACCCCGAGGCCACCCGGACGATCACCGTACGCCGGCTCCTGTCCCACACCGGCGGCGTCACCAACGACTTCAACTACGACGGCGGGCGCGGCGACGACTGCCTGGCCCGCTACGTCGAGGCCGCCCGGGACGTGCCGCTGGACTGCTCGCCCGGCACCGCGATCTCCTACGGGGGGCTCGGCTACATCGTGCTGGGCCGCCTCATCGAGGTCCTCACCGGCCGCACCTGGGACCAGGCCCTCAAGGACCTGCTGTTCACCCCGCTCGGCATGGAGCGATCGATGACGCTGCCGGAGGAGGCGCTGCGCTTCCCGGCCGCGATGAGCCACCTGGGCGACCCAGGCGCCGACCCGGAACCGGCCCCCGCCTGGGACCTCATGCCGCGCTCTGCCGGCCCCGCGGCCCGCATCATCACCTCCGCCGGCGACATGGCCCGCCTGGCCGCCATGCACCTGGCCGGCGGCGGCCCGGTGCTGTCGGCCGGGGCCGGCGCCCCCCTGCCGCGCCCCCCGGCCCGGTGCTGTCGGCCGCGGCGGTCGCCGCCATGCAGCGCCGCGAGACCGACGTGCCCGACAAGTGGACGGTCTCCGCCGACGGCTGGGGCCTCGGCTGGACCCTGTACGACTGGAACGGCGTGTCCGGCTTCGGCCATGACGGCGCCGCCATCGGCCAGTACGCCTACCTGCGCGTCGTCCCGCACGCCGGCCTCGCCCTGGTCCTGCTGACCAACGGCGGCAGCGCCCGGCTCCTGTACGCCGACCTGTTCCGCGACCTGCTCGCCGAGCTCGCCGGCGTCAGCATGCCCGCCCCCTTCGGCCCGCCCGCCGAACCGCCGGCCGTGGACGTCACCCCGCTGATCGGCGTCTACCGGCGTGCCGGCGTCGTCATCACCGTCAGCCAGGACAGCCCAGACGGCGGTGGCGGCCTGCGCATGCGTTACGAGTTCGTGGACGGCATGAAGGACATGTCCCCGCCCCTGGACATGGAGCTGCTCCCGGTGACCGACACCGTCTTCGCGGCCACGGGGGCGGGCCCGTCCTTCAGCGAGGACTACATGCCCGTCGTCTTCTCCACCCTGGCCGACGGCACGGCCTGCGCGTACGTCGGCATGCGCGCCACCCCCAAGATCGCCTGAGCTGATGACCCGCTCGCGGATCGCGTTCATCCTCGGCGTCCGCGGCAGCCTGTTGATGTAGTTTCCTGGGATCACTTCGCTGGTGTGCCGCTCGAATATTGAGTGACGTGGGTGGTCGGCGCACTTCTCGCGGGCGTCGATGCGGTCCAGCAGCCACGTGCCGGGGGCCCTGTCATGACGGTGCTGGACGCACCGCCGCGGTCGCGTCGGCCGGGCGCGGCAGTGCGATGTCGCATCGGGCTACCGCGAACACGATCATGAGACGGTCGGGGAGGGTCTGGCGTGGCTGCCTGGGCCTCGAATCCGGTGACCTCCCGCCGTTGGAAGCCGACACGCTCATACAGCCGGTTGGCAGCCTGGCGCGGCGCCTAAACCCCCGGATCAGAAGGACTGAAACGCCCCCTTATGCCTCTTCGAAGCGCCAGACTTGGTTGTTGCCCTTGCGTTTCCACAACAGGAATGCTGTGTCGTCGTCGCGAGAAGCGTCTTCTGCGTCGACATGCAGATCGACGTCGTGTTCGACCTGCAAACGGGCCCCTTGTCCGTCGGACGAGATATGCCACCGGAAGGGCTCCTCCTCAGTGCGAAGTGCGCCTCCTCGATCGGTGAGTTCGGGGTAAAGGTAGCGGCCAGACTCGATGTTCCGAAGCCACCACTTCTGGCCGGGGCCATCCCGATTCACCTCCCACTTCTGATTATCGCCACCATTGGGTCCCCGCGCTCTGACCCAATGGTTTCCTTGGTTCTCATCCAGGCATGTGCCGGTGTTCGCGTTCCAGCACGTAGATCGACCCTTCTCGCACATGGATGCCCTTTCCGTCGAGGCGAGACAGCCAAGCGGAATCGGCCGCGAACCCACCGTGTCGCAGGCATGTTGATCAAGCTAGGGTCTGGCCGCCATCACTGATGCCGCAGGGGTTCGCCGCCGGCCTGGGTGCGCTGCCAGGCTCGTGGCCATGACGTACAAGGATCATGGCGATGCGGGCGGTTGGGTTTCTCGGAGCGTGCGCGGCGGCATGCGCCACACGGGCGGTATGTGGCACCTGGGTGATTGGTAGCGCGTCTTTCAGCATGCGGAAGGGTCCGAACGCGCCGGCGTTCGATGAAGGAAGTCAAAACCGGGACCAAGGCGCCGACCTGCCTCTTTCATGACGGCGGCCCGTTTGTCAGCTGACTCGCTGATATTCGTTGATCAGCCCGCCGAGGACGTGGCGGCGCTTGATCCGGCCCGTCGGGCGCGGCGGGATCGTCAGCACGTGAATGCATGTCGCGGCGCCGGACCAAGCCGAGCACGTTTCAGGACTTGGCGGATCGTCGCACCCCCGACTCGGTGGGCCTGGCCCTGGCGTTGCTCGCCAAGAACCCGGGATCCCGGAATGGGCCCGGAAATGAGTAGGCCCGACTCATGCGGAATCCGCTCGTCACACCGACTCTTGATCACAGGAAAGGAAGTGTCACCATGTTCTCTGCAACGTCCTTCGCAACAGTCCGCCGCGCCTTCGTCGTCGCCTTGATCGCGGCGGCCGGCCTCGCCCTCACCGGAACCGGGGTCGCCCACGCCGGACCCGCCTACTACAAGTTCGTCGTCGAGCACAGCGGCAAGTGCCTCGACGTCTTGCACGGGAGCAAGCTGCACGCCACCCCGACGCACCAGTGGCAGTGCCTGGATCGAGTGCTCAGCCAGCGGTGGGAAGCCCGTAAGTTCGACGACGGAGCGTACGTGTTCGTCGCCAGGCACAGCGGCAAGTGCCTGGATGTCGCCTTCGCGAGCACCGCGGGCGCGGCGGCCGTGGTCCAGGCGACCTGCAGCTTCAAAGCCAACCAGCGGTGGCGGCTCAAGAAGAACGCCGACGGCACCTACCGGGTCATCGCCAAGCACAGCGGTTTGTGCCTGGACGTGACCAATGTGGACCAGGCCAACGGTGCCAGGGTGGTCCAGGCCCGTTGCTGGGGCGGCGAGAACCAGAGCTGGCACATCAACAGGGTCGCCTAGACGGCTTCGAAACCGGGGTCCCCGCGTCGCTTCGGCGCGGGGACCGTCCGCCTGCGTTCATCGCCTGGGTGGCCCGGCTCGTGCTCGAGTGCGCGGTGGTGCCGAGCACATGGACGCGCCTGGTGGCGTGCTCGATGGCGGCCAGGGTGGCGGCCGCTACGCGGGCCAGCCGAGCAACGCCGTGTCGACGATCTCATCGAGCTCGGCAGGAGTGAGGCCGTTGGCGGCCTGCACGGCGATGCCGAAACCCATCGTCATGATGAACCGGGCAAGACGCCGGGGGTCGGTGTCGCGCGGAAGATCACCCTCGTCGACGGCGCGCCGGAAGCGCTCCTCGAGACGGCCCCCCGCGTCGTTGCGCCAGTCGACAAGCAGGTCGTGGATGGCCCGGCTCTCGTCGCTCGACGCCAGCGCACCCTGCACGGTCAGGCATCCGGAGGGGCCGTCGGGAGGGGTCGTGGTGCAGACCGCTCCGCGGAGGAACGCCAAGGCCACAGCCCGTGCGGTGGGCTCCTCCAGGGCGCGCGTGGCGTAGGCGGCCGGCCCCGCGCCATAGCGCTGGAGGGCCTTGCGGAACAACTGCTCCTTGTTGCCGAAGGCCGCATACATGCTCGTCTTGGTGATCCCCATGGCGCCGGTCAGTTCAGCGAGGCTTGCACCTTCGTAGCCTCGCGCCCAGAACACCCGCATCGCGCGTTCCAGCGCCTGGTCGATGTCGAATCCTCGAGGCCGGCCCATGACGGCCTTACGGGAGTCACTCATGCCACAAGTGTACCCGTCGGTACAGATCTACGCTGACCAGCGGTTTCGTCCTTCACGTGGCTGAAGCGCAGTTCGGTACCGATCGGTCTTGATATGCTAGATTTCTGCACCGAACGGTACTTAACTACTGGGAAGGGAAGTCCGCGCCATGAAAACCATTTCGCTCGGCAGCCTCGAGGTCTCGCGCATCGGTCTCGGAGCCATGGGAATGTCGGCGTTCTACGCCGGCGCCGGCCAGTTCGACGACGAGTCGATCCGCACGATCCACCGCGCTCTGGACCTCGGGGTCACCCATATCGACACCGCTGAGATGTACGGCCCCTTCATCAACGAGGAGCTGGTCGGCCGGGCCGTGCGGGGGCACCGGGACGAGGTCGTGCTGGCGACCAAGTTCGGACTGATCTCCCACACCGGTGGCTCGGCACCGGACAGCACCCCGGCCAACATCCGCCTGGCCGTGGAGGGATCACTGAAGCGCCTGGGTACCGACTACATCGACCTCTACTACCAGCACCGGGTGGACCCCGGCACACCCATCGAAGAGACCGTCGGCGCGCTGGCCGAACTGGTGGCCGAAGGCAAGATCCGCCACATCGGCCTGTCGGAGGCCGGCCCCGCCACGATCCGCCGAGCTCACGCCGTGCATCCGGTCACCGCGGTCCAGTCCGAATACTCGCTGTGGACCCGCGACCCGGAGGCCGAGATCCTGCCCGTCCTGCGCGAACTGGGTATCGGCTTCGTGCCCTACTCCCCGCTCGGTCGCGGCTTCCTGACCGGCGACATCCGCTCCCTGGACGATCTCGGCGCCGACGACTGGCGCCGCACCAACCACCGCTTCACCGGCGGCAACCTGGAACGCAACCTGCGAATCGTCGACGAGGTCCGGGCCGTAGCCGCCGAGATCGACACCACGCCCGCACAGGTCGCCTTGGCCTGGCTGCTCGCCCAGGGGGACGACATCGCGCCCATCCCCGGCACCAAGCGAGTCGCCCGGCTGGAGGAGAACGCCGCCGCGGACCACATCGAGCTCACTGCCGGCCACGTCGCCCGCCTGAACGACCTGCCCCAGGCCTCCGGCGAGCGCTACGACGCGGACAACATGGCCGCTATCGACCGCTGATCGAAGACGTACCATCACGCACACCGGGGCGCGCTTGGTTCAGGCTCCTGAGCTGGTCGTTCTGTCCGCGTTCGGAACTCGTCGAGGCAAGGGAACGGGCTGGGGGACCGAGGGGAATCGAGGGGGAGACCGTCGGTCCGTGAGGGGTCTCGCCAAGACAGGGCGGCCGCGCATGCGATCACGCGACCGCTAGTCGTGGATCCGGGTCAGAGCGGTCGCTGAGTCACGGATCACCAGCTCCGGTTCGGGGTCGGTGATGACGCCGCCCGCGCTCGGCCGCCCCGCGATCAGGTCGTAAAGCGCCTCGACGCCGGCCCGGCCGAGTTCGTACATGGGCATCCGGACCGCGGTGACGGCCGGGCGCAGGTGTCGCATCAGGTCGACGTCGTGGATCCCGACCACCGACAGCTGGTCGGGGATGGTGATGCCGAGGTCGTGCGCGGCGGCCAGGACCCCGACCGCGCTCATGATGTTGTTGACGACGATGGCGGTCGGCGCGGTCGCCGCCTGCATGGCCTGGCGGAGCCCGTCGGCGCCGGCCTGCTCGCCGAACCCGGTGGCCAGGTGCGGGGCCGGTGTCAGGCCGGCGGCGTCCATCGCCTGCTGGTAGCCCAGATAGCGCTGCTGGGAAAGGTATCCCGAGCCCCCGACGAAGACGATGCGGCGATGGCTGAGGTTGAGCAGGAACCGTGTCGCGATCTCGCCCGCGCGGCGATCGTCCACGTCGATCCATGGATGCTCCAGTGCGTGTTCCAGGATGAGGATCGGCTTGGGGTGGTCGCGGAGCTCGGCCATCACGTCGTCGTCCAGCAGCCCTTCGCCGCGGATCAGGATGCCGTCGACCGTGCCCTGGCTGAGCAGCCGGGTCAGGAACTGGCTGCCGGAGCGCATCGTCTCGGCATCGCCCAGCAGGACGGTCGCGCCGTGCCCCGCCGCCGCCTCGTAGACCCCATGCCGCAGCGGTGCGTAGACCGGGTTGTCGAGCTTGTTGAGGATCATCGCGATCATGTCGGTCTGGTTGAGCCGCAGCGAGCGCGCCGTCTGGTTCGGCTGGTAGTTCAATTGCTGCATCGCCTGGAGCACCCGGGTGCGGGTGGATTCCTTCATCCGGGTGTGGCTCGTGCCGTTGACCACCGCCGACACCACAGCGAGTGACACCCCGGCCGCCCGTGCGACGTCACGTTGCGTTGCCATGGTGCAAGCCTACTCGGTTCTTGACGTAACGTCTCACCATCCCTATTTTGAATTAACGTTACGTCAACAAGGAGTACATATGACATCGGTACGTCGCACCGTCCTCCTGCGGTCCTCCTGGGCGACGGTGAACATCGGCGACGTGGCCCACTCCCCTGGCGTGGTGCGGGCGTTTCAGCGGTTCGCCCCCGAGGTCGAGGTCGTCCTCTGGCCGGTGCGGCTGGAGGAGCGCGAACGATCCATGCTGCGGCACGCGTTTCCCGGCCTGCGCGTCGTCGACGGCACTCTCGGCGGGGACGGGCCGAGCACCCCGGAACTGGCCGCCGCCATCGACGGCGCGGACGTCCTGATGCACGGATCGGGCGCCGACGCCTTCCAGCGCACCGAGATCGACTGGTGGCGCGAGCACGTGGGCCGCCCGTACGGGTACTTCGGGATCACCGTGGATCCGCTGTGCCCGCCGACCATGGCGACGCTGCCGGAGCTGGCACAGATGGTCGATCTGCTCCCGCCGTCCTATCTGGAGGACGACGTCAAGGACCGTTTCGACGGCGCCGACTTCGTGTACTGCCGCGAAACGCTGACCCTGGCCACCCTGCGCGGCCAGAAGATCACCGGGCCCGACCTCGACTTCGGGCCGGACGGCACGTTCGCGTTCGACCACACCGACGACGTCGCCGCCGCTCGCCTGCTGGAGGAGTTCGGCCTGCGGCCCGGCCGGTTCGCCTGCTTCGTTCCGCGGCTGCGCTTCGCCCCGTACGCGAAGATCTACGGCACGGAACCGACCCGCGAGCAGATGCGCCGCGACGCGGTCAACCGGGCCACCGTGACGCACGACCTGGCGGTGCTGGCGGCGGCGATCGAGACCTGGGTACGAGTCAGCGGCCGGCCGGCCGTCGTGGTGCCCGAGATGAGCTATGCCGTCGAGCTCGCTCACGAGCACCTGCCCAGCCTGCTCAGCCCGCAGACGCTCGGTCAGGTCCGGATCCTGGACCGGTACTGGCCGCTGGAGGAGGCGACCGGGGTCTACGCCCTCTCGTCGCTGGTGGTCAGCATGGAGTGTCATTCGCCGATCATGGCCGCACGACATGCGATCCCGACCATCTACCTCCGGCAGCCGACCGAGACCACGAAGTCTCAGATGTTCGCCGACCTCGGCGGCCCGGACCTGGTGATCGAGCTCGACCATCGTGCCGCGGCGACGGTCGTCGCGGCGGTCACCGACATCGCCACCGACCCGGCGCCCGCGGTCGCCCGGAGCAGGAGGGTCGCGGCCAACGCCGACGACCGGCTGCGGGCGGCAGTGGAAGCCTGTGTCGCAGGCCGGCCCATATCGGCAGGGACCGGCGATGCGTAGCCTGCGCGACCGCTGGCGGCGTGACCGGGTCCTGCTGCTGCTGGCGCTTCCCGGGGTCACGGTGCTGCTGCTGTTCCACTATCTGCCGCTCGGCGGGAACGTCATCGCGTTCCAGGACTTCCAGCCGTTCCTCGGCATCTGGCACAGCCCGTACGTCGGGCTGGACAACTTCGAGCCGGTGCTCACCGGCGACCCGGTGTTCCTCAACGCACTCGTCAACACGCTGATCATCACGCTGATCCAGGTGGTCTTCGTGTTCCCGCTGCCGATCTGCCTGGCGTTGATCCTGAACGCGACCATCAGCGAACGGCTCAAACGCCTCACCCAGTCGATCCTCTACATGCCGCACTTCCTGTCCTGGGTCATCGTGGTCGCCCTGTTCCAGCAGATGTTCGGCAACGGCGGGATGCTCAACGCGTGGCTGCGCTCGGCCGACCTGTCCACGTTCACCATCGTCGGCGTGCCCGAGTTGTTCAAGCTCATGATCACATCACAGGTGATCTGGAAGGACACCGGCTGGTCGACGATCATCTTCCTCGCCGCACTCTCCAGAGTGGATCCGGCGCAGATGGAGGCCGCGGTGGTGGACGGCGCCTCGGCGGCTCGCCGCCTGTGGCACGTGACCCTGCCCGCCATCCGCCCGGTGATCGTCCTGCTGCTGATTCTGCGGCTCGGTGACACGCTGTCCGTCGGGTTCGAGCAGATCATCCTGCAGCAGGCACAGGTCGGTGCCGGTGCCAGCGAAGTGCTCGACACCTACGTCTACAACCACGGGATCGTCGGCGGCGACTGGGGCACCGCGGCCGCGGTGGGGCTGATCAAAGGCATGGTCGGTGTCGCGCTCGTCCTCGGCGCCAACCGGTTGGCCCACGCCCTGGGCGAGCAGGGGGTGTACGCCAAATGACGAGCCGACCTGCGCCGACCGCGGTGTCGGTGGCGCGCCGCGCCGCGCGCACAAGGCCACGCTCGGGCCGCGGCCCGCGTCCGGTCTGGATGGGCGAGCCCAGCAAACTGGGGGTCGGCGTGCGGGGACTCGTGCTCGGCCTGGGCTGCCTGGCGGTTCTGGTGCCGTTCTGGGCGGTGCTCATGACCAGCATCGCCTCCCCGGAGGAGGTCAACAGGGCGGGCGGCTTCGTGCTGTGGACGAACGCACCGACGCTCGACTCCTACCGGGCCGTCCTGTCCGGCGGAATCGTCACCCGTGCGCTGCTGGTGAGCGCCGGCGTCACCGCGGTCGGCACGGCACTCAGCCTCGTCGCCACGATCGCTCTGGCGTACGCGCTGTCGCGGCCGGGCTCGTTGCTGCAGAAGCCGATCCTGCTGATGACGGTGTTCACCCTGCTGTTCAACCCGGGCATCATCCCGATGTACCTGACGGTCAAACAGCTCGGCCTGCTGGACAGCTACTGGGCACTGATCCTGCCGGTGCTGGTGAACGCGTTCAACGTCATCGTCATGCGCGCGTTCTTCCAGGAGATCCCCCGTGAGCTGCGGGAGAGCGCCCACATGGACGGCGCCGGGGAGCTGCGCATCCTGCTGCGGATCGTCCTGCCGCTGTCGAAGGCGGTCGTCTCCGTGATCGGGCTGTTCTACGCGGTGGCGTACTGGAACGCCTTCTTCTCCGCGATGTTGTACCTCCAGTCGTCGGAGAAGTGGCCGCTGCAACTGGTGTTGCGCACCTACGTCGTCAACAACACCCCGATCGGGTCCGACCAGCTCAGCTCGAACCTGGAGAACCTGCCACCGCAGATCTCCGTCCAGATGGCGATTCTCGTCATCTCCGTCCTGCCCATCCTGTTCGTCTACCCCTTCATTCAGAAGCACTTCGCCAAAGGACTCATGGTCGGCGCCGTCAAGGGCTGACCGGTCGTCCACGCCATGTGGAAAGGGAACGTCATGGCACCCACCTTCAGCCGCCGCCGCCTGCTGGCACTCGGCGCGGCAACGGGGCTGGCCCCGCTGCTCGGGGCCTGCGGCGACGGCGGCCCGAGTGCGCCGAACAGCTCGACCGGGTCGGTCAAGCTGCCCACCTACAAGCCCGTCACCGCGGCCACGCCCGACCTGGCCGCCGAGCCGCCCGGGGTGTCGCCGGGATACTTCACCTACCCGACCGCCTCCAGCGCCGCGGCACAACCGGTGAAGGGCGAAGCCGTCACGGCACTGACGTACACCTACGACCCGATCGCCCCCGCGCTCGGCTCGAACCCCTACTGGCAGAACCTCAACAGCCAGATCGGCACCGAGCTGAAGATCACCTATGTCCCCTCGACCGACTACAAGAGCAAGGTCGCCACGACCATCGCCGGTGGCGATCTGCCCGACATCGTGGCCATCCAGGGCGTCGTCCAGCAGATGCCGGCCATGCTGAAGGCGACGTTCACCGACCTCACCGAGTACCTGTCCGGGGACGCGGTCCTCGCCTACCCGAACCTCGCCGCCCTGCCTGCCGACGCCTGGCGCGGCACCGTCTACGACCAGCGGATCTGGGGCGTCCCCGTGCCGCGGGCCCGGATCGGCACCGTGCTGTACACCCGGGCCGACCTGCTGGCCAAGGCGGGACTCGGCCTCCAGCCCGAATCGTGGGCCGAGTTCAAGGAGCTGGCGGCCGCGCTGAGCGACGAGCGGGCCGGTCGGTGGGCGTTCGGGCAGATCCCGTTCAACACGATCCTCGAGATGAACGGGATCACCGGCAACTGGCCCGGCGGCGCCGGCGTCTGGCAGGCGGCGGGTGGCGTCTTCACCCACTCCGGGACGACACCGCAGTTCACGCAGGCCCTTGAGGACACCGTCGAGCTGGTGAAGTCGGGGGTGGTGCATCCCGACCACGCGGGCGCGCCCAACACGAAGCGGAACGCGTGGATGCTGGCCGGCACGACCGCGTTCACCATCGGCGGGTACGCCGGGTGGGGCAAGTTCTACGGTCAGGCGAAGGACGTGCCCGGCTTCCGCCTGACCGGCATGCTCTCGCCCACCCGCGACGGCAAGGGGACGCGGGTACGCACGCCCGGCCCGACCCTGTCCAGCTTCACCGCCATCGCCAAGACCGACAATGCCGACCGGATCAAGCAGATCCTCAAGGTCCTCGACTGGTTGTGCTCACCCTTCGGCAGCAGCGAGTACCTGGCCCTCCGGTACGGCGTCGAGGGCCAGACGTTCACCCGCGACGGCTCCGACCCTGCCCTCACCGAGGGCGGGCGCAGCCAGGTGTTCCTACCGGTGCGGTACCTCGCCGAGGCATCGCCCGTCATCTACGAGCCGGGCAACCGCCAGGCCGTACAGGACCAGCACGACCACCAGGTCGCCGGCGTCCCGCTCGCCGTCGCCGACCCGACCCTCGGGCGCTACTCGGAGACCGCCGCCAGCAAGGCCGCCAGCGAGCAGCAGGAACTGGACGCGGTGCTGCTGGAGATCCAGCTGGGCAACAAGCCCGTCTCGGCGTGGCAGCCGGCCATCAAGAAGTTCATGGACCGGGTGGGCGACAAGATCAAGGCCGAGTACGAGGAGCAGGCGAGTTGACAGCCAACACTCTCACGGGTTCAGGGAGAAGGCAGTGGTGAGACGAAGCAAGTTACGTGCGGCGGTCGTGCTGGCTCTGGTGGCGGCGTTCGTGTCGCCTCTGTCGCCGGCCCGGGCCGCGGTCGCCGACATGTCGGATCTCGGCGAGTTGCTCGACCTGACGCGCCCGGGGCTCGGCGCGGTGGCGGCCGAGCTGGCCGCCGGTGACGAAGCGGGCGCCGCGAGCGCGCTCAAGGTCTATTACGCGGGCCGCACCGACGTCCATTACCCGGCCCCGGCCGAGGGCCTGGGTGGCGGCGACTCGGGCCCCGACGAGCTCGCGGCGGGGATCTTCCGGTTCGGCGCCGAGACCCGCAACTTCTACGACAGCGCCGAGCAGCGGATCGACGTCGACTGGCAGGACCTCTGGGGTGGGACGCAGACCACCCCGGGCGGCGCGCAGACGTTGATGAGCGACTTCACGTTCATGCCCAAACTGACCTTCGCCTACGTGTCCGAGAGCGACCCGGCGAAGCGGGCGGCGTACGCGAAGGCGTGGATGGACATCTCGCTGGACTTCTTCGCCGACAACCAGAGCTGGCCGAAGGGCCGCAACCTGTCGGCGGCCAAGCGGCTCTCCCAGCTGGTCAGCGGGTTCTCCGTGTTCAGGACCGATCCCGGCATCGACCCGGGCGATCTTGTGACGTACCTGTCCGGCGTGCACTTCACGACGGGCTTCCTCGTCGGCGTCATGCAGGGTCACGTCGGCAACAACTGGTACATGTCGATGGCCCGCTCCGTCCACGCGGCGGCCGTGTTCCTGCCCGAGTTCTCGTCAGCGTCCGGCTGGGAGTGGTTCGCGATGCGCTCGGCCGAGCGGTTCCTGCGCGCGTACCTGAAGGGCGACGGCGTGTACCGCGAGCCGGCGTTCAACTATCAGGCATACGTGGCGGACCTCCTCAACTCCGTCATCGCGGTCGCGGACGCCAACGGGCGGACCGTTCCCGACCACCTCGTCCAGGCGGCGGACTGGATCGCGGATTCGCTGTTCGCGACCCGTCAGCCGAATCTCGAACCCGCGGCGATCGGCGACACGCCGAACAACACGGCGGGTACGTCGGCCATTCGCCGGAGCGGCGTACGCAACTCCTGGCCCGATTTCACCTGGGTCGCCTCCGGCCGGACGCAGGGGACCGCCCCGACGCTGTCGTCCACGGTGTTCCCGATCAGCTTCGCGGTGCAGCGTTCCGGGTGGGACGCCGATGCCCGGTACATGCTGATCAACAACCAGAATTCCAGTTACACCGCCTCGCATCGGCATCCGGACGACCTCAGCCTGGTGATGGCGGCGTACGGGCGTCCGCTGATCGTCGACTCCGGGGTGGGGGACTACAGCGCGACTCCGACGAACGACTGGATGCGCCGTCAAACCGCGGCGCACAACACCGTCGAGGTCGACGGAGACCCGCAGACCGCCGGCGTCCCCCGTACGACGTCGTTGTGGCGCTCGAACGCGGGCCTCGACATCTACCGCGGTGCCACGATGGGCTACCGGCCGATCGAGCACGATCGCGCGGTCTACTTCGTCAAGCCCGGCTTCTGGGTGGTCTCCGACGACCTCACCGGTGCCACCGCCGCGCACGACTACCGGCAGCTCTGGCACTTCCCCGGCGATCCGGTGACCGTCAATCCGACGACGAAGGTCGCCACGGTCGGGTTCGACACCGTGCCAGGAGCCGCACCCGGCGCCGGCGTGCGGCTCATCCCGGTGGCGACGGCCGGCGCCGCGGTGACCCCCACGGTCCACGACGATGGCGCCGTACGCGTCGGCGAGCGGGTGCTCACCAACGTCGACTACCTGTCGTACGACTGGTCCGCCACCGGCCCGACGGGAGTGGACACGGTCGTCTTCCCCGGCCCGGCCGGCGCGGCGCCCTCGGTGACGGCGAAGCGCATCGCCATGTCCGGGGTGAGTCACTCCGTGGCGTCGGCGCTGGAGATCGGCCTGCCGGGCGCGACCGGACGCTTCTACCTTTCGCGCGAGGCGAATCCCTCGTCGAGGGCGTTCGGGGCCGCCACGACCAACGGCGAGACCGCCTACCTGGAGCGTGCTTCGGGCGGCGGGCTCACCAGGTACGCGCTGACCAGAGGGTCGTCGCTGATCGACTCGGGCAACACCGTCATCAGCGCGTCCGCACCGGTGTCCGATGTCAGTGTGGAACTGCGCGGCGCGACCGCCCGGATCTCGCTCGGGGACCCGTTCACCGGCACGCTCTCCCTCCACGCGCCGAACGTGAACGCGGTGACGGTGAACGGCACCCCGACCGCGTTCACCCGCACGGGCGACCTCATCACCGTGTCACTCGAGGAACGCTTCGCCCCGGCACCCGTGCTCGACGAGGAGTTCGACGATGCCGGCCTGGACCGCACCGTCCATGACTTCAACGCATCCTTCGGCGGCTGGACGCCGGTCCAGGGGACCTGGACGGTGACCGGCGGGCAGCTCGCACAGACCTCGACCGCCGACATGGTGTCGTTCGCGGCGCTGCAGGACGTACCCGATGACGTGGTCATGGCCGCGGACATCGTTCCCGGGCCACGCGGCCAGACGACGTCCCGTACCGGTCTCGCGTTCCGCTACCACAATTCCCGCAACTACTACCGGGCCGAAGTGCTCAACTCCGCGTCGGGAGCGACGCTGAAGCTCGTGAAGATCTACGACTCGGACACCGAGATTCTCGCGGAGACCGAACTGCCGAGCGGCGCCAACGTCCCGCACAAACTGGTCGTATCCGCGATCGGGAGGCATCTGAGCGCCAAGATCGGCGATACGTCGATCTCCGCGGACGACACACAGTTGCCGACGGGTGGCGCCGCCGCCTTCACGCATCGGCGGGCCGCGACCTTCGACGACATCGTGATCAGGGAAGGGCTCGATCAGGCCAATTGGCGAGGGATAACCGGGTCCGTGTCCGTCGCCTCGGGCAAGTTGCGCCTGACGCCGCCGGCCGGTGGCCGGGCGCACGTACTGGCCGACTCGACGCTGCCGGCGCGCTTCTCCGAGGCGTGCGACTATGTCGCGGAGACCACGCTCACGATCGAGGGATCCGTCGGTAACGCGGGAATCTCGCTGCGAGACACCACGGACGCGTACGGGTATCGGATCCACGTCGGCAAGACGAGCGACGGAACCCAGTACGCGAGCATCATCCGCGAGGCGCACGCGTCGGGTCCCGTCACCGTGGCCAAGACGAACATCAGCAATCCGCTGACAGGTCCTGTGCGACTGGGCGCGGCGATTCACGGCGACCGCATCACCGTGACGTTGAACGGCGTCGAGATCCTGAAGGGTCGCGACACCGTTGTGCGTAGTGGGGGCGTCGGGCTTTACGCGTCCACGGAGAGCTCGTTCGAGAACGTCACTGTCGCTCGGTCGTGCGGGGGGAGGGAGCGCCTGCGGCCGATCGCTCCTGGCGCGGGCCACAACCGCACGAACCGCAACGACTGAACCGGTGGGGGTCGGTGGGCCGCCGTCCGTATGGGCGGCCCACCAGCCCATCGCCTCGCACGGCAAGGTGTCATGGGCGCCCGCCGGCCCCGATGGCCCGGCACCGCGGGACATGGGAGCGATGTCGGCGGTGTGCGGGATCTCCGCTTCAGGATGATCCGCTTCAGGATGATCGGCCGCGTCCGGTGAGCAGGCCGCGCACCGTCCACAGGGCGCCGATGACGATGGCGCCGACGATCATGAAGGTCGTCATCGTGGTTTCGGCGACGTGGAACATGGCCAGGACGCCGATCGTCAAGCCGTAGACGATGGACAGGGCGACGAGGGCTCGTGCGGAGAGTTTCGCGTTCATGGCTGCTGAGCGTGCCCGAACCCGACGATGTGGGGACAGCCACCGGGGGAGGGGATGCTGATTCCGACGAAAGGTGGATACCGGGCGGCGACGCCGGTCGTCGATACTGGTCCGATGGCTGGTGGATCCCTCACAGACCCGGTCGATGCCGGGCAGGACGATTGGCATCGGACGGTGCCCGGCTGGCATCTCGCCTTCGCCACGCTGGCCGTACTGACCGCCTGTCTCGTCGTCACCGGCGATGCCGGCCCCGCCGCCGCCGCCACCGCTGCCGCTGAGCGAGGTGCCGCGCTGCTCGTGCTCGTGTTGCTGTGCGGCTGGTACGGCGCCACCGGCGCCCGGGCCCTGCACCGCGACCGCGACCACAGCCGGCTGGGAGTCGTCTATCTGGCCGGCGCAGTCTCGCTGTCGGCGGCGTTGTTCGCGGCGGTGCCTGAGGGCGCGCTGATGTGGGTCATGCTGTATCCGCATATCTGGGCGCTGCTCCCGCTGCGCAAAGCGATGGCCGCGACAGTCGCGAGCGTGATGTCGATGGCCGCGGTGATGATCTTCCGTGGCGATGCGTACGGGCAGGAGCTGTCCTCGGCGATCCTCCTGTCGGTGGTGACGCTGGTGGTCGCCCTCGTACTCGGGGTCTGGATCACCCGGATCATCGAGCAGAGCCGGCAGCGGGCCAGGCTGGTGGAGGAGCTGGCGGCGACGCGGGCCGAGCTCGCCGCGGTCAGCCGGGAGGCCGGGGTGCTGGCTGAGCGCGAACGGCTCGCCAAGGAGATCCACGACACGCTCGCGCAGGGCTTCACCAGCGTGCTGCTCCTGCTGGAGGCGGCCAAGGCCGGCACGTGCGAGCGCGACCAGGCCGCCCGCGGCCACCTCGACCAGGCCCGCCGCACCGCCATGGACAACCTGGCCGAGGCCCGCGCCCTGGTCGCGGCGCTGCCGCCGCCCCAGCTCCGTGACGCCTCGCTGCCGGACGCCCTCGGCGGGCTCATCGAGCGGTTCGAGGCGGAGACGGGGCTGGAGGCTCGCTTCACGGTGACCGGCACGCCCTGCCGGCTCACCCCGAACGAGGAGGTGGTGCTGCTGCGGGTCACCCAGGAAGCCCTGGCCAACGTCCGCAAGCACGCCCCTGGGGCGGGTCGGTTGGGGGGCGTGCTGGCGTACGGGACCGAGGGCGTGACCCTGCGGATCACCGATGACGGCCAGGGCTTCGACCCCGGGGAGGCCGGCACCGGATTCGGGATCGGCGGCATGCGCGACCGGGTCGCCGAGGTCGGCGGGGTGCTGAGCATCGGACCGGGCCGGCTGTCGGGAACCCTGGTCCAGGTGGAGCTGCCGTCGTGACCGTACGCGTGCTCATCGTCGATGACCACCCCATCGTGCGGCAGGGGCTGTGCGCGGTGCTGGCCGCGCAGCCGGGCTTCGCGGTCGTGGCCGAATGCGGCACCGGCGAGGAGGCGGTCGCCCTGGCGGCGGACGCCGGGCCCGATGTGGTGCTGATGGATCTGCGGCTGCCCGGCCTGGGCGGCGTCGAGGCGACCGAGCGCATCATCGCCGCCGGGAGCGCCACGGCGGTCGTCGTGCTGACCACCTACGACTCCGACGGGGACATCCTGCGCGCCGTCGCCGCGGGAGCGACCGGCTACCTGCTGAAGGACGCCTCGGCTGAAGAACTGGTCGCCGGGGTCCGCACGGCCGCCGCGGGCGGCACCGTGCTCGCCGCTCCGGTCGCGGCCAAGCTGGCCACCCGCATGCGGGGCGAGGCCCCCTCGCTCACCACGCGGGAGATCCAGGTGCTGGAGTGCGCGGCCCGCGGCCTGTCGAACCCGGAGACGGGGCGGGAGCTGTTCATCAGCGAGGCGACCGTGAAGAGCCACATGATGCGCATCTTCGGCAAGCTCGGGGTCGCCGACCGCACCGCCGCCGTGACCACCGCCATCGCCCGCGGCATCCTCAGCCCACCTTGACCTCGGGATTCGATACCGCTGCGCTCCCGGCAGAATCGTCTCGTGCTGCCGACCGGCAGGTACGGCCCAGCGCCTGGATGGCCGAGCTGACCGGCCGGCCCAAGGGCATGCGCCTCATCGCCCGAAGGAAAGCCCGCATCCCGGCGCCCAGCTGCGCTTCACCGACGTCGACGGCTGCGCCTGCGCTCAGCCGACCGATCCTTGGTCATTGAAGATCGAGGTTGGCGATTGGGGCTTTGACATCGTTCTCACGATGGCGGACCACACTACAGAGGATCAAAGGCCGAGGTTACCAAGTTGGCGAGTGTTCCAGCAGGTGGGCGGAAGGACCACGCTGTCACCCTGGCACTTCGTTTTCTGTACCGAGACCGCCGCCCTTGATCGCGGGGAACGCGTCAAGGGCGGCGGTCTCGAGTCATCTCACGTGCTGTCAGCGGCCCGTCTTCGTGGACCACACGGGACGGGTGCCGTCGTAGATCACCACGTTGCCGTCGTTCTGGACCTCCAGCCTGGCGCCCGGGTTCTTGCCGGTCTCGGAGCTCCACAGCGGCGTGGTGCCCTGGTAGACGACCAGGTTGCCGTCCTTCTGCATCTGCGCGGACGCGCCGGGGTTGCCGCCCGTCTTCGTGTTCCACAGGGGCTTGCTCGCCTTGTACAGCACCAGGTTGCCGTCCTCCTGCATGACGAACTGGTAGTCGCCGTTCTGGGAGCGTACGTACTGGTTGGCCTTGAGTCCGTAACCGGGCTTGAGCACACTGATCGTGGAGTGGCGGCTCCACAGGGGTGTCTTGCCGTCGTAGATGACCAGGTTGCCGTCATCCTGTACGGCGACGCGCGCGCCGGGCGCGTCGCCGGTGTTGGAGGCCCACAGCGCGGTCTTGCCCCGGTAGACGACCAGGTTGCCGTCCTCCTGCATGGCGGCGAACGCGCCGGGGCTGTCGCCGGTCTGGCTGCTCCACAGCGGCTTGGTGCCGCGGTAGAGGACGAGGTTGCCGTCCTTCTGCTGCTGCAGGACGTACTCGCCGTTCGACGAGCGTACGGAGTCACCCGCCTGCAGTCGCTGGCCCGGGTTCAGCCATGTGGTACGGGGCCGCTCCTGGACCGTGGCCGCCTGGGCGGGGGCCGTGACAGCGGCCGTGACCACCGGGCCTGCGAGCGCCAGCACCAACGCGCCGGCGTAAACCGGGAACCTCTTCATGTCGTCGCTCCCACGATTGCCGCTGATCAGGACCTGTTCTTGATCAGGAACCGTGACGCTATCCAGTGCTCGCGGGGAGAACGGCTCACTTCAAAGAGTCTGAAAGTGCGTTATCGGTGGACTCGTCGCCTATGTCGGGCACAGAGGTCGCGGGCCTCCGGATAGCTCGGGTTAGCCACGAACATCTCGGTCCTTCATCAGGTTCCTGGGTCAGTGCCCTTGGACGTGGGGGAAGATCTGGCCGAAGTCGTGGGCGGCGAGCCGGTCCCGGCGGATGCCGAAGATCAGGATGGGGGGTCCACGGAGTCGCGCAATACCACCAGGAGAACGACAGAGGTCGACAGGCCGTTGACGAGGTTGAAGGCGGAGAAGGTCAGTTGCGGTGCCCGCGCGCCTGGATGTAACGCAGCGATGGTGCAGTTACGGCCGCAGCTCTGCGAGTTGCTCAGCGCCGTGCCGTCCGGCTTCAGCAGGCCGGCACCCGGACGTCGGCGGCGGCGGAGAAGCTGGTGCCGGTGAAGGTCCTCCCACGACTGAGCCTGATCGACGTGCGGACGGGCGGCGAGCGCCCCTTCCCGACCGTCAATCCGGCCGTCTCGATCGACACCCTCGGCGTCGTCGCCTGACGCTTCAGCCTTACTGCACCGCCGCCGCGACGGCGGCGGGCAGCTCCGGGCTGGGGGGGGGGGTGCCCGGGGCCGG